>JAQCMZ010000483.1 GCA_028274825.1 Haloferacaceae archaeon | reverse complement strand
AACCCTGTCGCCTACATGGAGACAGGAACACACGCCAGTTTTCCATCACCTGCTGTCACCGGAGAGACAGGTGCCCGTTCGACTGGCGTTCAGTCCACGGCTCACTCGCAACAACAGGACACGGCAGGGAGCCGTCAGACCCAGCTCATCTAATACTGTCCCACTGCAACACGTGGTGGGTTGCTCACGGGTGGACTGTCACAAAATCAGAGTAACAACACGGGCAGGCAGTTGCCCAGCGGGAGCATCACTCGGTATGTGCTTGCCAATACCGGTTGATACGAGATGCTACCAACTGTTACCGAAAATATGAACGGTAAGATACACGTGGGCTAGTAGTGGCAGGATTCTGGAAGATCCTTACTGTGTCTGGTCTACAGAGAAAACAAGGCGAGTGCCTCGGGGTCGTTCGGAAGACAGAGTCTTCCGTGATGACGAGAGACGAAGTCTCTTGAACCACTTGACCCCGAGAAGCCGACACATTTGTTAGCATGTCAAGATTAATGTATATAACGACCAGAAATTAACCCACAAAGTATGGAATTGAAGAGCTCAACACCTTCGCTGGTCGTTCGAGAGTGTGAAACTGTGGCTCCACTCAACAGCCACCGGTGGTGGTGCGACGGGAGTTTCAACGGGTCGTGGTGGAGCGACCGACCTCCACGGACATGTGGCGTGTTCGGGTGTGAATTCCAGCCAATCCATCACAGGAGAGGTCGGAGGGACTGACAGTCGCCTGCAGGGTGCAGTGTGACCCCAGACGGTGAAGCCTCGGGGCTTGTCCCCGAGGGACTTCACGAGAGATCCCCGCGGGATGTCACAGTAGAGACTCCGTGATGGAGTGCAGATTGCGTGATCCGGGGTCGTCGATCGTTTGTTAGGTATCCTCGCGTTCGCTTGCCGTCGAGAACCCCGTTTCAGCCTGCTTTTTACTCTTGCGCTGTTCGCGGGCGGCCAGAGCATCCGGATCCGGACTCGCGTCGTCGTCAACTCGGGCGATTGAATTGTGTGTTTTGGCGTGACACCAGCGACACAGTGACACCGTGATTTCGTGAGGCCCTGCGTCTGATGTCGAATCTGACTGGCTGGACTCGTCGTTCGACCGTGATTTGGGTGGCACGGCAGAACCCGGAGAAGATTCCACTCCAGTTGCCGTCCCCCGGTCATGATCGTCAGGGGAGTGCTGAACTGGAGTAGCATCTCTCTCAGAAGCCGAGTCATCGGCAGACTCACTCCCATACGATAGATGGTGTTCTTCCAGAAGCGGGCGGACGTCGTCGTGTGCAAGCCGGAGTTTTTCGAGACCACAGCGGACACACTCAGTGCCATCAGTCGTACAGCGATACTTCGGACAAGCCTTCCAGTTGTCCTCCTCACCGACGTGACAGGCGTATTCATCTGCACGGCGGGCGGCGGCAAATTCGGGGTCATTTCCCGGATACGCGAGCGCATATCTACAGCGGCCGTCATCAGTCAGGTGCTCACAGACGCCGGCAACGTTGTGCGGGTCGTCGACACCGACAGGTGTGCCATCCGGCGTCTCCTTCATCCGACATTATATCCCCGGCTGCCACATGAATTCCACGGCCGACAGGGGGCGTTTGCTCCGTCAGTTCCGTCGGTCGCGACAAGAGTACTGCCGTGGACTGACTCGGGGTCACGCGGGTTTCCTGCGTTGACGACAGAGTGTAACCAGACACTCACTCAGGTGAGTGCCGCCAGGGCGGTTCCAGTCTCCACAGGCGGTGATTCGGAGTGTCTATGATGCGGAGTGGAACTGGCGAGGCGTCTGACCGCCCGTGTTGGTGGACTCTCAGCCAGTCACACTGACTTTCATTATTTGATTGTACTACTTCTTTAGTCTAAATGCTACTGCGTGTGATAGAGCATATCGGCTTCACCCCCCGGGGCAGTCGTCTTATACCGTCTGTACATGGAGGGGGTGATGTCGGCCGATAGCTTGTGTATACTGCTCTTCCGGTATCGGGGGTGACCCCTCATACCGGTGTCAAGGATACGGCCGTGACATCAGAGTGGGCTGAGAGGTGGAGAGCGGAAGTCCACCCTTCGAAGAATGTGAGGGACGGATGTCACGCTTCCACTAGCGATGTTTCAAACCGAGTAGCTGATCCGCTCACCGGCGTCAAATCCATTCCGCATCGCTGCGTGAAGTCGGGCTTCGCCAGTAATCCAGTCGCCCGTGCAATAGAGGCCTTCGTCTTCTGCGGCGCGGAGCGGGCCACGTCGAACTTCACCCTCTGGCAGAGCGTAACGCCACCCTTGACTGTCCGTCCAGTCAGGATCGGCGAGTCGCTCGTCATCGAGTATCTTTGCAGACATCTCTGCGAGATCGGCATCGTTTCGCTCTGCAGGATCGTCATAATTGGCTATCGACCAGTCTTCACCCGGTTGGACGACAAGGACTGATTCTCCGTCGGGAACGTGGCCCGGCTTGCACTCTTCACGGGCAATCCAGCCGACTTCGTGATCTTTCCCCGGATTCACCAGCGCGTAATACGGCCGCTCTATCTGGAATGGGTAGTGAAGCACAGACGTCCAGACAGTCCGGTATGGAACCTCCTCAATAGACTCCAGTAGTCGGGTGCGGATATCTGACTGCCAGTCAGCCTGGTTCAACAACTCGGCCGTCTGCGGGGCCGGAGGATTCAATACCAGCACATCGAACGGACCGTGGTCTGTCGCGTCGCTGTCCGTCAGAACCCACTCTGGGGAGTTGGTGGATTCGCGCTTCCGAATATTTGTCACGCGTGTCGTCCGGTGAACGGTCGCATCCGTCTCGGAGAACAGTCGCTTGGCAATCTGGGTGAGCCCCTGTCGGTACGTCCACTTGCGACTGGTTACGGGACGTCCTTCTGAGACGGTCCCGTTTGCGTCAAATGTGTATATCGGCTCAGGAATGTTTACCAGTCCCTCAGAGTCCATTGTCTCGGTCACGAGTTCTGTGACCCGCTCGTCTTCGTCTTTCAGATAATTTGCCCCGTAATCATATGTTACCGGACCATTACGGCGGGTCGCAGCCCGCCCACAGACCCCCCGGGATTTCTCAAGAACGGTGATATCTGCATCTGTCGTTTTGTCAAGAACATGTGTCAGTGTCGCGGAGGAGGCTCCTGCCCCGACGATCCCAACTTGTGTCATATACCCTACTATGTGGTGAGACCTGAAAATACCGCTGACTGGCGCTCAAAATTGACCTGCGTCTGTGTCAGCTACCCACGGCTCAAACCGTTGGCTTCCGTCTCGGTCTTCTGTGAGCCCGACACCGGGTCCGGGTTGCCGCTGCGTGGGCGACGGTGAGGGTCTGTGATTGGCTGTGTGGCAGCTATCAAAGTGTCTTGTCATCGTGTTTCTGAGCTGTGTCAGGCTCTGTCAGAACCAATCACCTGTCGGCACGAAAATACCGGGAGCCGGATTAGCTGTGTTCGATGCGTTCAGCATTCTCGTAAGCCGAAGAAAACGCGATAAGGAAGCCAATAATCGCTGTGATGAGTGAAACCGTCCCAATCGCCACAACGGCGACCGGGAATAGCTCGGCACCCAGCACCTCAGCAGATGTCAAAAGAGACACTGCCGTGACGAACGCGATCAGCGTCAGTAGTCGGGCGAGACGCCCAGTATCGAATCTATCGGACATTGTCTCTCAAGACGTTCAACACACCGGAGTACTCGGGGTTTCCGAGGGCATGAATCGATTGGCAAATCCACATGCCAGCGGTGAAGTTGAGAAATGCGACAAACGAGACGAGTCCGACTTGACTTTCACCGAAGAGGAGTCCAGAAACGACTGCGGCCCCAAGCCCAGCCGCCATGATCACATGGGTGAGAAGCGAGCGAACGCCGAAATCCCGAAGTTGTTGACCTGCTGCCGTCGCCATGAGCGCGCTTCTCGTTCAATCATAATATAACCCCCTAATCTGCGGTCGGAGAGCTCCTGTCGATTGCCTGGCATGGGGCGACACAGATTATCGGCTCTGTCCAGTGGCCTCCAGCGGAGGCCAACCCCGGCACACACCTCACACAACCGATATTTCTGTTCTGCACGATGTCGAGGACGAGACCCAGCAGGAAGAGGAAACTCCCCGCGGCTTCAGCAATAAGAGACCAGCCTGATACACTGCCGTGTCCCGCATCTCACACGAGCGCGTCGAGGGGATACTGTAGCTCTGGGATCCGAGATTCTGTCCTCTGACATATCGAACGGCAGACAAGGCTATACCGGATTGGGTTCACTCCCGACTACGGCGGGTCACGTGATTGCCGTCCAGCATACGAGCCCACTGCGTCGTCGCTTCGGCGCGCGAGACACCGGATCACAGGCTCCAGTCTCGTCTGACCGTGTTAATGACTAGCAAAGATTCCGCTCAATCAGACATCACTGTCACTCGAAATGAGCAATAGTCCGGGAGATGTGTCGGCGATTCTCGCGGATTCGGTTACCGAGTTCTGCCCCGCTGGTCAACAATGGATACGAGATGTCCAGTGATGAGTACAGATATTCTTGCAGTGACGATATCTCCTCACAGACTCTCAGCGGGGGATCTCGGATGAACTCCTGCCGTTCTGCTAGTTCGGTTCCGATCTGGTCTTCGATCTCGCACAGGCGCGTCCACACGTCAGTCAGTGCTGCAATCGGGGGGTCATTCTGGACGTGTTTGAGTAACGCATCGCGCTGACGATTGAGCCGATTGAGTTTGCTCGCACCTGCATCCACCATCTCCTGTTCGGCGTTGACGGCCGTTAGCAATTCGTCGCGACGGGTGCATGCCCGAGAGGTCCGAGAAACTAGTGTGTGTCTGAGTTGTGGGCTAAAGGTTTGCCCGGTACACACCACCGCCGCGATGTCAGGGCCAAATTCCTCGGCGATACTTTCAGCCAGTGTATCACCGTATTCCTCCTCGTAATGTGATACAGCCATCACAGTCTCGCGGTAGGCAGCCCGGATCTGATCTAACTCGGGATTGGTGTCGTCAGTCGATAGCGACTGGACCCCGCTGTCGACTGTCAGCGCTGAAGATACGGTTGATGGGTCCACGGCTCTGAGCCGGTCCTCAAACTGCTCGAACGCCTTCTGCTCTGCCCGAGTCTGATACCGTTCGGTGTCACACGTCTCCCGGGCCTGCGAGAGATACGTGAATCCAATCAGGAGGGCTGCCGAGAATGCGACCGCGAGCAACACTGCAATCGGTTCGGAAACTGCCTCTGAGAAGTGACACTCGGCGCCGGAGTTGCACACGTCCAGGTTCCGGTCACCGAGTTGGAAGGCCACGCTGGCTGGCAGGTGAAGTGTCATGTGAACGATTCACATGCGAGTGAGTATATACGTTACGCCGGGTTTCGTCACAGGAGTATCCAGCAAACTGTTTGTGTACGTGGCCCAGTTCAGCCCGCTAGCCGTCTCACTGGCCGTCCCGGCGTAGACTGATTCGTCGCACAATCCCACTGTTCTGGGGGGAGAGCTTCAAAACTGCTGTGAGCGCGAATAGAAACCTTGCGCTGGCTGTGATGCCGGTATCAGTGTCTGTGAAAGACTCAGAGACGAGTCCCAAAGGCTTCGCTGTGAAGGGCCTCGCAACTGCAGGCGACTGTCAATCCTCTCGACCGTCTCCGTTTGAGGTTGGCTGAATTCTCGACCGAACCTAACATCCGCAAGGGCCATACAGGTCACTCCACCACGACCCGGTGACACTCCTGTCGAGCCGTCAGGGCCGGAGTATGAGAGGCGCCACAGTTCCAAAGTTCTCTCAATCAGCAGTGGATGGAGATCTGTGATCCGTCATTTGCGGGGTCTGACTGTGTCCTGTCGCACAAATCATGATCAGTTGAACATTTGTGTCGGCTTCACCCCCGGAGTCAGGTAGTTCGAGAGACCATGGTGGTTCACGGAAACTGTGGATATTCTAGCTGGCAGAGACAACAGAAGGACGCGTTCTTTGATTGCTCGCTCGATTCAATCTGACTGAAAGTTTCGTTGATTACTAAGATTTCTTATCATCACAGCGGGAACAGCGCGGAAGCCCACCGACGTTACTCCTGGCCAGGTGACGCGGGCCAATTCTTGTAAAGTATGCCTGCGTCGTGTCGATTCACAGTATCTCTGCAGTCAGTCAATATCTCCCCCAATTTAGGATGACATATCCACATCCAAAATAACAATTCTCAGTATTCGACGGTCCCAGGGTATGATGCAGTCAGATGAGGGTAGAAAACACAACGGCCACACGTATCGTAACCACTAATATCGGCACACAGTTACTAGCGAATAAGCCGAGGTAGCCTAGCCCGGTCAAGGCGGTTGATTCGAGATCAACTGTCCGTTCAGGACACGGGAGTTCAAATCTCTCCCTCGGCGCTCTCAGAAGGGTTTGTTTGCTCTCAAAACAAGGGCGCGACTGAAAACGACTGACTGTCCTCTAACCGAATTAAGCTGATTGTGTGAGAAAAACTACATACAGTTTCGACTCCCCACACTGCGGTGTTCACAGCGGTCTCAAGCTCAAAGCCTCCGCCCCAGACAGAGTAGCTGGCATACGAGCTAAGCACGTGACTACTCGAGAGACACCACCAGGTGGAGTGGGGAAAGCATCAGATACCTGTCGAGAGGGTAATACCGGTGCGGACATCCACGGCTGTGGCCTCGAGCGGTCAGTCTGGGCTGGGTGATCGAATTGGACCGCCACGGTTGCACAATGTGGAAATCGATATTAGATGTGTTCGCTCAAGCAAGTGCTGTGGTAAGTGGGTTTTGTGTCACGCCGCAGGAGATTTGCCTCGCTCGGTAAATCGATCATAAGCCGAAATCGAGTACGTCGCCGACGCCCACACCGGCACGTCGAGTCCAGTTGTAGTTGACTTCGAGAACGTACTTTCCTGTTCCAGGGTATCGCTGATTGCTGCCATCCTCGTCGGGTTCAGGAGCAGTGGCATGGTGGATCTTTGTGACGACGCCGTCACTATCGGCGTATACGATATCGATGCCGAAATCCATTTTCCGCATGACGAACGTGCGGCTGGAGACGGAATCGAACACAAACACCATCCCGGCATCATCGGGCATTGTTTCAGCGTTACTGAGCCCGGTGTGTCGTGTCCCCCCGGTATTGGCAATCACAGTGTAAACGCTATCGAGTGTCTCGCCACTGCGAGTTTTCGCTCGAATCCAGGTGGTCTCGTAGTCAGCATACACGTTCGGTGGCCAGCCTGTGGGTTTCGTCAGTTCAGGCGTGGTTGCCGACGACTGTGACGGCATTCCAGTCTCAGATTGATCAGTTGATCCTGATCCATCGGGGGTTGACTGTATCGCTGTACCCGCTGTCGAATCAGTCCGTGTTGGTGTCCCCGAACCAGACTCGCTGCGCTCCGGGGCTACGTCAGCACAGCCTGCAACAGTACCCGTGATCCCTACCCCACTGAGTGTCAGTAATCGCCGTCGCCTCATCTCTTGGTAACCAGCGGCCGAGCAGCTAAATCGTTAGCGGGACTGCACTTTGTCCTTACAACTAGCAGAAAGCGAGTGTCTTGAAACGTGAGAGGGTCAACCCCGTCACCACGATCAGATAGTGTATTGCGCTAGTTAGCCAGGCGACAGTAATGTTCAAAGATAGCTCCCGAAGGATATTGAAGAGC
>JAQCMZ010000477.1 GCA_028274825.1 Haloferacaceae archaeon | reverse complement strand
TCGACGCGACGAATACTTCTCGTCGCTCCACGGCGGGGTATTCAGCCCGCACGGTACCACGATTCGCGTCGCCCGAAGCGTTACGTCGTGGATTGGGTCGGTCGGATTTGTTACCACGCGAGAAGTCAGAGCGAAGCTCTGGTTCCGTCAAGGACGGCGTTTCTCGGCGTGGGAACTCTAGTACTGTTACATACAGTAAAAAGTGGTATGAAACTTACGGATTCATTCCCGTGCTAAAGTACGGGGCTTTCTCCTCAAACTTCCGTAACGAGTCTCAGCGTCACCCTTGCGAAAGTATGCGTTAATTTGTGTCACCTGCAAGACAGCGACAGGAGCACCAGTAAGCGTGCAGTCCCGCAATTGAGGCCACGTGACGCCGTTGGTTTAATGAGACGCTATAGTACCGTCTCTTGGCTGTTCTGCGTCGCTCGTCGAGTATCCAAGCGATCTCGGGCGCTGCCGCGCCGTCGTTGACACAGCCGGTGAACAGTTTCCATATCCATTCGGACGATGTGGGGAAGAGACAGCACTACAGAGGGAGGCTTCAGTTTGTCCCATCTCACTTCGATATCGCTCGTCGCCGTCTCGAGTGTCGACCAGAGTCAGGAATCGAGACCCTGCGGACTGCCAACATCACCTGCGTAGGTTTGATACACGACCGCCAGAAGCATCGCGACGCTAATTCCCCCGAGTGACAGCGTCAAAATCACCGCCCCGTACGGCGAAATATTCAGAGATAGTGTGATGATGCCGAGTACGGTCGTGCCGAGCGATAAGATAGCGAGCTTCACGCCAATCTTCCCCACGATGGCAATCAGCCAGGGCGGATCTACATTGGCATCTGCCGAAGACTCCGAGCGTTCTCGCTCCGGGGTATCTTTCATCAATTATTCCATATCTCTCCTGTGACAAAAACCGCGGGAACCATGCTCAGATAGTTCCGCCGCGGATGAGTATCTCGATACCAATCGATGCAATACCGACGGCACAGGCGGAGACGAATAGGTGAACGTCATCGGTTAGGAGGGCTGACGGAGCCGCCGAGTCAGTCGTGAGCAGCGGATTGAGCGTGATCCGGACAGCGGGCGGTAACACGAAAACTGATCGACTCGACTCGACAGCATCGATCTGGCCACCTGAGCGGTTTCGAATCGTCCAACTCGCGACTGTGACGAGCGCGATCAGAAACTGCGCCTCTCGAATAAACGACCCGATCAGCAGTCCCGTCCGGAGGTAACTCCACCCGATACCGATCACACTACTCACGACCAGCACAGCAGAGAGACTGACGATCACATCAGAGACAGAGACGACCCACTGCGACCAGCCACTGTCTGCCGTGTCACTGTTGTCGGAGTGAGTCATGTCACTGTGAGTACACTCGATTGTTATGGATCGGCCCCGGTAGACGGCTGTTGGGTCACACTCGCATCCTCATCGGGCGGTGTGTGGAGATGACACGAAACGGTGCGGTCACCCTGAGACACGAGTGAGGGGGTCACCCGCTCGCAGACGGTGGTGAACGAACGGGAAAGCGTCTCACGTGCCATCTCGATCTTGCCGTTAGTCAGTTGTTGTAGGGCCTGTTCGAGCGTCTCGTTTGCTGTCTCATCAGCGAGTTCGTCCGGGAGGTCAGACTCACGGCGAAGCTGGTCGATGACAGCTGATGATGGGACGTCAGTCACGTCCAGATTGTCGATAGCAGCGTGGTCCATACCCACCTCGATTGCGGCTGTCTGAGCGATGGACTCGAGATCAACTGTTCCGTCACGGACGCGTTGCCGGAAGTGGAGGACGCTCCGCCACACCTCCTGTGAAAGCTCGAGGTCCTCGGGTGGAATGACTTCCGGGCAGCGCGTGTGAAACCGGCACCCACTTGGCGGGTTTCCGGGATCGGGAACATCGCCGTCGAGTGTGATCCCGAGCCCTCTGTTTCGGGGATCGGGGCTGGGGATCGCGGACAGTAACGCCCGTGTGTACGGGTGCTTGGGGGTGTCGAATAGGTCGGCGGCATCTCCGACTTCGACGAGTTCTCCGAGATACATGACTGCGACCCGGTCACAAATTTCTCGAATCACAGTGAGATCGTGACTAATCGCGATGATCGTCAGCCCAAACTCCGTCTGGAGCTGTTGGATCAACTGGAGAATTTCAGACTGAATCGAGACATCCAGCGCCGATACGGGTTCGTCCATGATGATGATCTCGGGATTCACGGCCAGCGCCCGAGCCAGCCCGATTCGCTGTTTTTGCCCACCTGACAGTTCATGCGGATATCGGGCTGCATCTGACGGGGATAATCCGACTCGCTCGAGAAGGTCAGCGACGATCTGCTCACGGCGGTCGCGATCGTCCATGCCCTGGACGATCAGTGGCTCGGCAATCGCATCGCCAATACTCATCCGTGGGTCGAAGCTCGAATCAGGATCCTGAAACACCATCTGCACGTCACGCCGGAATCGTTTGAGTTGATTTGCGTCGAAGTCGGTGATATCTTCACCGCGATATCTCACCACGCCGACGGTCGGCTCTTCGAGTCGAATCATCGCGGTCGCAGCCGTCGACTTCCCACAGCCGGATTCGCCGACAATACCGATGGTTTCAGCCTCGTAAACGTCGAAATCGATACCATCGACTGCTTTGACCGGATCGGGTTTCTCGCCGAGAATTCCTCCTGTGGGCTGGTACTGTTTCGTCAGGTCACGAACTTCGAGAATCGGCCGCTGAGACCGCCGGCTCATGAGCGCTCCTCCCTCGTGGAGGGGTGATCGTCTCCTTGAACGGTGTTCGAGCGACTGTCATCGAACACAGAGTCACCCTCTCCATCTGGCCCGAAGTGGACGCATGCAGCGTCGTGGTCTGATCCATCGATATCGTGCAGCGGCGGGTGGGTCCCCTCATGACAGTCCGCGATTGTATATTCACACCGATCGGCAAACCGGCATCCGTCGGGTGGCGCCGTCGGATCAGGAAGTGTCCCGGGAATCCCACCGACAGTGCCTCTGCCCGGAAGACACTCGAATAATGCTCTCGTGTACGGGTGAGACGGATTCTCGAACACGTCCAGAATCGGGCCACGCTCCATAATTTTTCCGGCGTACATGACGACAACCCGATCAGCCATCTCGGCTACCACGCTGAGGTCGTGGGTGATGAACAGAATCGACATATTGCGTTCCGACTGGAGGCGTCTGAGCAGGTTCAGGATCTGTGCTTGAATCGTCACGTCAAGGGCCGTCGTCGGCTCGTCAGCGATCAACAGATCCGGCTCACAAGCCAGCGCAATCGCGATCATCACCCGTTGTTTCATTCCTCCGGAGAGTTCGTGAGGGTGATCGCTCAGTCTCGTGCTCGCCTCGGGAATGCCGACCTGGGTGAGCAGTTCGATAGCGCGATCGTTGGCTGCTGTCTCGGTGAGGTTCTGATGGAGAGTGATCGCCTCGCGGAGTTGCCAGCCGATTGTGTACACCGGGTTTAGTGCACCCTGTGGATTTTGGAAGATATGGCTGATACGCCCCCCACGAAGGGATCGCAGCGCCGTGTCGTCCATCTGTGTGACCTCTTGTCCGTCAAATTCGACCGATCCCTCAGGTATCTTCCCCGGCGGACTGTCAAACAGTCGTGTAATCGACTCACTAGTGACGGTTTTTCCAGAGCCACTCTCACCGACAATTGCCACTGTCTCGCCGGGATGGACAGCAAATGACGCCCCGTCGACCGCCTTCACAACACCGGTATCCGTCTCGAAATATGTGTGCAGATTCGAGACGGACAGGAGCGGTGTCTCTGAGCCGTCTTCACGCGAGATCGGCCGGGTCTGCGGTGGGTCGCCGCTCATTCGGCACCACCTTGTCGCGGGTCGAGTGCATCACGAAGCGCGTCACCGACGAAATTGAACGCGAGAATCGTCACGAACAGGAACAGCCCGGGGATCGTGGCGATCCACCAGGCACGGTCAAGATCACCCCGACCGCTTGCGATCGTCTCTCCCCACGACGGGATCCGGGGGTCGCCCAGCCCGAGAAACGCCAACGCCGCCTCTGCGAGGATCAACCCCGGGATGACGAGTGTCGCCGCGGTTATGACGCTGTTCGAGACGTTGGGTAATAGGTGGCGTCGCATCGTCCACAGGCTTCCAGCGCCGGCGTTTTTCGCGGCGAGAACGTATTCTTCTTCCCGCCGTTGCAACGCCTCTGAGCGGACGATCCGAGCGATCCCACCCCACCCGAGGAGGCCAAACACGAGGATCATCACGAACAAGCTCCCACCGATCAGGTAGACGATTAGCAAATACAAAAAGAACGTCGGGAAGGTAATCTGAATGTCGACGTACCGAAACAGCGCTTCATCCACGTATCCGCCGAAGTATGCAGCTGTGAGTCCGACCGTAGACGCAATGACGATATTGAGAAACATCCCGATCAGACCCACCTGCATGCTGATTTCCATCCCGTAAATCACAGAAATGAGAATATCCTTCCCCTGATAGGTCGTCCCGAGTGGATGGGCCCACGTCCCCTGACACTGGCCGTCGGTCACCGTCCCGACACACTGGACGGGTGTCGACTCGGCGACAGACCCCCACACCGGCGGTTGGTACGCCAACAGCGGCTCGACCGTCGGGGGGTCAATAACCCGCGGGACCGTGAGGCCGATTGTGAAGATGGTGAGCAGGTAGATGACGCTGATCACTGCGGCTTTGTTTTTCCGGAATTCCCGCCAGTAGTACGTCGTCATGCGCTTGTTTTGATACAGTGGCACCACGACGTAGAACACACCCACGAGAAGCGTCACCGACCACAACCATCCCACTCCGCTCACGTCTCCCACGACCGGGTACTGTGCGGGACCCGAGCTGGGAAGGAATTCTGGAAGTGAAACTTGTTGGCCTGCTGTATCGGTCACTACGGTGACTATCAAGCGGTATATGTCGGCTGCGAACCGATTCAGTAGGTCATTCAAAAGCGCCAGAACGTACACGCCAGCCGACAGAAACCACGCGATTCGCGTCGGCGTGAGCTCTCGAGAGCCGGCGTCGATCTGTTCCCAGTCTACGTCTTCGAATGTGTACTGGCCGCCGTCACGGCGGGTGTCAGATGAGTCTTCAGGTGCCGACATCAGCGATCACCGTATTCGATTCGTGGGTCAAGCACAGCGTACGCGATATCTTGGGCGAGATTCCCGACAATCGCGACGAACACCGGGATGAAGACGGTGCCAAACACCAGCGCCGTGTCTTGGTTCGTAACTGCTTTGAACGAAAGCAGTCCGAGCCCGGGGATCCCGAACACGACCTCTATCAGATACGAGCCAACGAAGACGATCCCGAGGATATCTCCGACGAGGATTGTCGCGATCGGGATCGACGCTGGCCTGAATATGTGTTTCATGATGATCGTCCGCTCAGAGACACCCTTCGATCGCGCTGTCTTCACGAAGTCAGATTTGACATATTCGAGCGCCTCAGCACGGGTGTATCGCATCATACTCGCTATCGAGCCGGTCATCAACACGACAATCGGGAGGATCAGCTGTTTGATGTTCTCCCAGCTGACGACCGCTCTCAGCGCCCACTCGCCGCCGACCTTTGGCGCCTCAGTGTCGAACAAGAGATCGACCACTTCGAGCCACGAGCCAAAAATCACGAGCAGAATGATCGCAAACCAGAAGTTCGGGATACTGATCCCGAAAAACGCGATGAATGTGCCGATATAATCGCCACGACTGTGCTGATTCGTCGCGGTGTAAAGCCCGATTCCAATCCCGATAATCGTCGACAGAACCACTGCCGGCACGCCATACATCATCGAGTACGGAATCGCTGTCAAGAGCGCGTCCATCACGGGTTCAGACCGTGTTTCAGACCAGCCCCAGTTGAGCGACAGCATATTCTGCATGAAATCGATATACTGGACGTGAAACGGCCGATCGAGCCCGCGAGCCGCCTCGGCAGCTGCCCGCGCCTGCTCTGCGTCACCGCCAGACTGAGCGACCTGAAACTCCAGTTCCATGAGACGGGTGTCTGGCGTGAGATACATCAGCACGAACGTGATCGTGAGAATCAGCAGTGTCGCGACACCGGCCCAGAGTAATCGCTTCAGAATATACCACTTCATCCCTCGATTATCAACCTATCTATACTATTGTGGGCTTCTCGTAAAAACACACTGCTGGGGTCGCTGTCGTCTCAGTTTTCGTAGCCGTAATCGCTGCTCGTGTGTTCCTGTAACATGTCTTGAGCTGTCGCCTTGTCGTATGATTCTTCGACCCCGAACTCGGTCACCTCGCTATCGTCATACCACTGGGACCACTGTGGCTGGAACGTGTGTGTGTACTCTGCAAGCCCGCGCAGCACGTTCTCGGTGATATTCCGCTTGTCGATCGACATTGACAGTGCCTGTCGGACCTCTTTTGTCTCGAGTTCTTCCCAGCCACTCGCGCGTTGACAGTACGCTAAGATACTGAGAAACGGCTGTGGCACCTCGTACACGTCCACGTTCGGCTGATTCTCGTCGGTGAAGTCGGCATACCGATCCTTCGGGATCCCGGCGGTCGTGAGTTCTCCGTCCGAGAGTGCCTGTAGCCGCGTCGATTGCTCTCCAATCACGCGATATCGGTACTCGTCGAAGTACGGGGCATCAGCCCAGTCACCGGGAAGGTCGTCGGCGTGGTCTCTAAGATAGTACTCGTCGTTTCGGACGGCAACGAACTCATTCGACCGATCCCAGCGCTCGAAGGTGTACGGCCCGAGATTGCCCGCGTACTGCAGTTGCTGGATCTCGTCGCTCTGGCGCAGGTCTTCTGCACTCGGCGCATACGACTCGTACAGCTCCTTTGGCGCGCAGTATGACCCCCACAAGACTGGCTCTTGAGGGAACGAGGGATTTTTCGAATCGAGTTCGATCTGGAACTCCAGGGTGCCCGTCTCTGTCACCGTGATTCCCTCCCAGGTTGACCCCTGGGTTGACGGCGGTGAGTCTGCATCCCAGATCCCCGCGTTTTGATGTACCTCCTGTGTCTGAAACACCCAGTCTTCGGCAGTCATCTGTCCGTATCCGTTCCCCCATTCGAGATTGTCCCGAAGTGTGCAGACGAACACCTGTCCGTCTCCCGTATCTTCGATATCGAGCCAGAACGGCTGGACCTGATCGTCTTCATCGAGGGTATAGGATCCATCCAGAGTAAGGCCGATCCGACTCGAAGAGGACCCATCGTTCACCTCCGGGAAGTACAGTGTACTGGCGTCGGTGCTGGACGCTGCGATGTATCCGGTGGTCCCATCATCCCCAGACCAGGTTGTCGAGTCCCAATTTCCCCCAAACGTCTCGACCGGCCCCTCAATGTAATCCTGATATCCGGTGATACTGTCAGACATAGCGACGAAGTTGACCGGTTGATCCTCGCTCAGAATGCCGAAAATCTTCGCGATAATCGACTTTCGAGTCTCTGGATCAGACTCCACGCGGAAATCCTCGAATAATTTCTCCATATCTGGCTCCGGCTCATACCCGTAAAAGTTGGTCCCTGACTCTCTTGTCCAGAACGCGTCTGTCGCACTGGGCGTCCGTGGATACGTGTTGAAGTTGATCCCATACATCAAATCCCACTGCTCGGGGCTTTCGGTCTCGCTCGGCGGCCCGGCGTTATACGGGCCTGCATTGTACTCGGGGTCGCCATCACCGGTGTACTCGTTTTGAACGTACTGTCCGAGTAATGTATCAAACGTCACACCGGTCAGATTGACAGATAATCCGAGATCTCCGAGTTCCTGTGCCATGACCTCAGCGGTCGTCTCCGTCGTATTGGTCCCACTCGTGTACACCAGCGTCAGCTCAACCTGTTCGCCATCTGGACCGACAAAATCACCGAGGTCTTCTACTTCCGCGCCGCCATCACTGCTGTTCTCGTCTGCTCCAAAGCACCCGGCGAGTCCCGTGATGCCTGCGATTCCTCCGGCCTTCAGCATCGCTCTTCGTCCGACGACAGGACGATTCTGTTTTGACATGAAATTTGAAGTTACCATACAGTAATAAACATTTTGCACGGATGTCTTGGAATCTGGAGTCTCGACGTGGTACTGGTGTTTTGCACTGACTTTCTCCTGATACTGGGTTTTCCATTGAGTGATGTATCAGGCTGATGTGGCTCATGGGATTGTAGGGCTCCCGTCACGAGACGGCAAAGCTGTCTCGAACGAGTTCAGGGCACTCGGCTTGCCCCGCTTGTAGAACAAAAGCCAGCAGTTCGAGTTCCTCTCTCCCGTGTAGTAGTTTACAGAAGCGGTGAGTACCCTAGGTGGCAGAGACAAAAGAGACACTCCCTTCGACTGCGTACTCGTTTCAGTTCACCCGAGAATTTCGTTGATTACTAGCTGAGAGGGCTTCCGCTGTCTCTCTGTCAGTGCTGCTGAGATTCCGGGACGATTTCTCCAACTAACTGGGTGGCTGCCTGTTGGACCGCCTCATCAGATGTCACCGACGGCTCCCATCCGAGATTCGTGAGTTTGTCGATAGATAGCCGCATTTTCGGGACATCACCCGTCCAGCCACGGTCTCCGCCGGTAAACTCGTAATCCGGGGACAGTCCCATCTCCCGTGTCACGATATCGGCGATCTCGGTGACAGAGGTGGTGGTTTTCGTCCCGAGATTGTGTGTCGTGTATTCGCCGGTTGCCTGTTCGACCACGTGGCGAATAGCGTCGACACACTCTGTGACGTGCATATACGACTTTTCCTGCCGGCCATCGCCGAGGATCTGCAACTGCTCGGGGTCGTTCTGTAGTTTTTCGATGAAGTCCGGGATGACGTTTCCTCGCTGGTGTGGGCCGACGATGTTGGCGAACCGGAAGACTCGGACCCTGAACCCATACGAGTGAGCGTACGTGGAGAGCAGTCCCTCGTCGGCGAGTTTCGACGCACCGTACACCGAGATCGGCTCGAGCGGCGCGTGGTCTTCTGGTGTCGGTCGGGATGCCTCGCCGTACACCGTCGACGAAGAGGTGAAGGCAACATTCGTCACGCCCACTTCACGCATCCGCTCGAGTAGTGTGTGCGTCATCCCGGTGTTTTCCTCGAACAGTCGGCGATCGTCGTCGAAATTGGTGTCAGTCAGCGCCGCAAGGTGAAATACAATATCGATATCTGACGTGACTACCTCAGAAACGTCATCGGGGCGGTTGACATCGGCCTCGACAAACTCGGCGTCATCTGGGACGCGGTCGCGGTCCCCTTTCGAGAGGTCGTCAGCAACTCGAACGTGAGACACGTCGGGGAGTAACGACGTGGCCAACTGGGAACCTACCAACCCTGCCCCACCGGTGATTAATACTCTGGCCTGGGAGAGATTCATATAGAGTACATATCGGATACCAGACAAAATGGATTACGATTGAGACCCTTCGTCGCTCTCATGGGCTGCAGTATCGACGCAGGTGAGTAGCTCAGTTATCGCATCCGAATCACGGTGACTTCCCTCGTGTGTGGTGGTCTCAGATGGCCGCTGGGAATCCCTACAGATGCAGTCTCGTGGTGCGGTCAAATTGATGCGGAGGAGACAGAGTCTCCCCGCCCGGCGGTTGGAGGGACCGGCTAATCTCCGGATTTCGGCTCTGATTATTCGCCGTTTGCCTGTGGGTCGGGCGACGTGAATTCCCGGACGGGATTACGGATATCGAGGTGGCTCTCAGACGTGGTGTCTGTCTGGCCGTCCAGACCGTAATCGGGGTCGATTCCCGTGAGTTCGGCGCTTCGATTCCACAGTCGCTTGGCGAGTCTCTCATCAGTCGCCTGCTCAGAGGGTTCAGTGGGGCTCTCATCGACGAAGTACTGACCCGTGTGTGTACTGCCAGACTCATCGGCGACGAGATACACTGATGTCTCGGCTGCGTCTGTGGGAGTATCAACAATCTGGCCGACGATAGCGTCTGGGAGGACTGTCGCTATCCTGGTAAGCGCCCGAATGGGGAGGAGTGCGTTCCGGAGAAACCCGCTTCCAGGAACGATTCCGGGATGCAGTGTGTTCGCAGTCACTTCTGACGGGGCTGCTTTGAGCCGGCGGGACAGTTCACGGGTGAACAGGATATTCGCCAGTTTAGACCGACAGTACGCCTGCCATCCGCTGTACTCATCGACCGTGCGAATCGCGCCGAAATCCATCGACCCTTGCCGGTGTGCCTCGGAGGCGACCGTCACCACGCGGCCACCGCCTTCAGCGATCACCGGAAGTAACTCGTATGTGAGTCTGAACGGAGCCAGATGATTCACAGCGAAGGTGTACTCAATCCCACTGCCGGTCAGTCGGCCCTCAGTGAACCATCCGCCGGCGTTGTTGACGAGAGTACTGATCTCATCGTGTTCAGAGCGGACGGTCTCGGCCAACTCGATGACCCCCTCCTGTGTGGCAAAATCGGCGGCGATGAACGAGCCACTACCCGCTGTCGAGTTCAACCTGGAGACAACTTCCGTTCCGCGCTGCTCATTGCGTCCGTGGACGATTACGTGTGCACCAAGCCGGCCCAGAGCTATCGCCGTCTCGCGGCCGATCCCGGCGGTTGCCCCGGTAACGAGAATGGTTTCACCAGATATAGAGGTGTCCGATTGCTCCACCACGGATTCTGCCCGGTTTTTCATACACGAGTGTTTGCCGCGAACGCGCAAAAACCACGCTATCACCAATCGCGGAGCGACCGCAGTTTGCAGAGAGCCGAGACGGATACCCACGGCTGTAGTCGCTCACAGTGGCGGTGATTATTTTCGGTGGGAGGGACATAAAACAATGTATTCTTCGGCTGCCTACCCGTCTCAGTTCACTCAGACGTTTCGGTGATCACTATGGCCGTGGGTAGCTGGCCCAACTATCGAGTCTGCTGACGATTTCGATATTAGCAGAAAATAGCGGAGACCCGTGCCCGAACTGCGACGGCTCCGAAAGACCCGTAACGTGGCCGCGTCACTCACCAGTATGGAACACAGCGAGGTCACGGTTCTGAGATACGGCCACCGGCCGGGCCGTGATGACCGGATGACGACACATGTCGGCCTCACTGCCCGCGCGCTAGGGGCCGATCACGTTGTTTTCCCCGACAACGCTGGCACCGCCGCCGCAACCGTACAAGAAGTGACCGATCGGTTCGGTGGTCCTTTTTCTGTGGAACTCCGCGCCGACCAGCGTGCGATGGCACAAAACTGGGATGGGACCGTCGTTCACCTCACGATGTACGGACAGCCGATTCAAAGCGTGGAAGAGGAGCTCCACACACAGGCGAGCGACTCAGAGTCGATTCTCGTAATTGTTGGAGGCGAGAAAGTCCCGTCTGAGATCTACGAAACGGCAGACTACAACATCAGCATCACCAATCAGCCTCACTCCGAAGTCGCCGGGCTGGCCGTGTTTCTCGACCGGCTGTTTGAGGGTGTCGAACTCGACCGCGATTGGGACGGAGCCACCCGGAAGGTGATCCCGAAGCCAGCCGGGAAACAGGTTATCGATCCGCAGCAATCAGATGCAGATGAGAAATCGGACCGCCCTACAAACGCCGATCCAGACGACTGAACATAACCCCAGACGATCAAAGCGTCACTCGCAATCACACTCGATTCGTCAGGAGTCGTGCCACCCGAACCCGCTCTTCATTTCGATCCGTCCCTCTGAAACTCCGTGTTTTTCCCTCAGCGAGTGTGAGCAGTGAGAGCCGATCTAATGCGGGAGGCCAGTCACCGCGCCCGTCAGCATCCCGTGTGGCAGTCAAGAACGCCGCCAACGACTCGCTATTCCCGTCTCGGGCGATCTCGCGGTCCGCCAAGCGCCGGGATAACGAAATGACGAATCGATCACCGACTGCCGTACACAGCCACAGCGGCGCGATGACGGCGAGCAGAGACACACCCAGCCCAACCCAGATAGCCGACGGAATCTGTCTTCCCGTTTCGGCGTGCCGACCCAGGTGTTGTGGGCCCCAGCCTCGCCGTGCACGTGTATTGGGCTCTGACACCTGGCGTCGAGCGATGAGTCCAACACCAACCAGTGTGGCTGTCTCCACAGCTAACACGAGCGGTAACACAACTGTCGTCACCAGAAAGTGTGGCTGCCGGCCTCGGACGAGCATGTGATCGATCACGGACTCGAGGGCCTCTTCACTCGCCATCTGGGGAACTCGCCTGCTGACGACGAGTGTCGTTTTACCGCGGATGGATCTGTACGCGCACATCGTCGGCGCGTCTATCTCCACAAACCGGAGCCGTGGTGGGTCGATATTACGCCGGTCTGCGCGGTCCTCCACCTGAGTAACCAGCGAGTCCGGCGGATCGTGTTCCGGGAGTCGATCGACGATCCGCTCGACAAGCCGAGGCGCGACGGTGATCAA
>JAQCMZ010000472.1 GCA_028274825.1 Haloferacaceae archaeon | reverse complement strand
CGACCCAACACGGTGAAGCCTCGGGGCTTGTCCCCGAGGGACTTCACGGGCTTGCACAACGTGACTGTCTGCGAGTAGGTTATGAGCTCACACAAATGCTGCCCTTCGCAGCGTCAGTATCTGTCAGGGGGCCCGTGCGAAGGTAAGATACCCGGTGTGTCCGACACCGGCAGTCGACGGGCGAGATCCGCGGTCGCCAAAGTCCATCTCCCGCTGGATCGTCTCGAGGGTGTGGATTTGCTCGAGTCCAGCAGTCCGGGCGGCTTCGACGGCATCTCGGCTCCCCTCGACGAACGGTGAATATACCGAGATGAATCCGCCTGAGACGAGTAGTTCATCTGCCTGTTTGACGACTTCTGGCGCGTCGGCGGTGTCGAGTGTGATCACGTCGAACGGATCTTGCTCTGTGAGTTGCTCAACTGCATTGGTCACGTCTCCCGAGCGGACTGTCACGGTGTCGGAGACGCCAGCCGTGACGGCATTGTCCCGCGCGACACTCGCGAACTCGTCGTCGATCTCATATGACACGACAGTCGCGCCGACACGTCCGAGATAAACCGCTAGAATCCCAGATCCAGTGCCTGCATCGAGAATTCGGTCGCCGGCACACACACCTGTATGTCCGACGACGAGCCCGATATCGCGGGGCATCATCGGTGCCCCCGTCCGTTCAAGATGATCGAAAAGATCGGGGCCACGGAGTTCCTGAACAGCAAACTCCTCGCCGAGATGTGTCTCGACGGTGTCTCCCGGCGTGACATCGTCTGGGACCGTCAGGACACCAAGATCGGTGCCCATCTCCGATCCCGGTGTCAGCAGGTATTCCTGGTTATCGTGAACCAGAAGAACCGTCTGACGGCTCACTCCAGCCTGTCGATAGCCGCTGCGAGATCACCGTCTGTGGCCTCAAGCGCCTCGCGTGCGGTCGACTCTGCGACACCTGCACGGCCGGCGACAATCGTCACATCTTCATCGGGGATGGTTACGTCGTCCTCGGCGCTCGCGTCCGCGGCTTCCACGGCAGAGGCCCCCGACCCTGCCTCGCGAGTTTCGGGATCACCCACGATCTGATACGTTTCTTGACCCTGCGCGTCCATCCGCGTGACCTGTGCGCCGTCAAAAACGAGTTCTTCGTCTCCTGTCCGAATGATGACCTCCTCGGCTTCCATCTCTGTGACATCGATCCCCATCTGTTCCATCATCTGCTTCATCTTGCGTGGGTTCATCCCGCCTCCTCCAAACATACACGATAGATAACACCCAGGGAGCAAAAAGCATGTGTACCAGTGCTTCCAAGAATGCTTGATTGCTCGGAAACTGTCTGTCATCCCCAGTCGAATTTGTGTCGATGCTGAATTCGACTGAAAACGGCACATGAGTCATCGCCTTCCTCAAACCGAGTGGTGTCTCGCGACTGATCATCGACACAACCGGGTCTGTCAGGGGGTCGTCTCTTACACTCCGAATTTGAGCTGCGTGACTCTCAAGCTACCAGTTCAGTGCGTTCTGTGTCTGTCGTGGCGATACACCTCACTTTGAGAGTCGTCGGCATCTCAACTGCAGTCACGGGCACAATCCAGATCCCGGGGAGACCCTGTCTTGGAGGATGTGTATCCCTCTCGTCGACGGAATCTCGCATGTGCACTGTCTCCCTGCGTGCTGCCGTCGGCCTCGTTGGTGTGACATGTGCCGAGATTCCAAGCCCCACGATCGGTCACAGCGCAAGCGAACACCGGAGGGAGGAAACTATTCAAGTCACAGGAGGGTTACTAGCATAGTATGTTTGATTCTGATGAACTCGATAAAATTCAATCTGCGAAAGAAGACTGGGAGTCTGAAACTGCAGAGCCGACCCTCCAGCGATTCGGAGAGCGGAAAGAAACGTTCGTCACCGATACGGGGAGTCAAGAGGTTGATCGACTATACACCCCCGATGACGTATCAAATATCGAGTATCAGGAGGATATCGGGTACCCTGGCGAGGAACCGTACACACGAGGGACGTACTCAACGATGCACCGTGGCCGCCTGTGGACAATGCGACAGTACGCGGGCATGGGGTCGCCGTCGGAAACGAACGAACGGTTCTCGTATTTGTTAGATCAGGGTTCGTCCGGGCTGTCGATGGCGTTCGATCTTCCCACGCAGATGGGGTATGACTCGGACGCGGCGATGGCCGACGGAGAGGTCGGCAAGAGCGGCGTGGCGATTGACACGTTACACGACATGGAAACTGTTTTTGACGGGATCCCACTGGACGAGGTGTCCACCAGTATGACGATCAACGCTCCCGCAGCGGTGTTGTTGGCCATGTACGTCGCTATCGGCGACCAGCAGGGTGTCGACCGCGCACAGTTGCGTGGCACAATCCAGAACGATATCATGAAAGAGTACATTTCTCGCAATCTCTACATCTACCCACCTGGCCCGTCGATGCGGCTCATCACGGATATCTTCGCGTTCTGTGCCGACGAGACGCCGAATTTCAACACCATCTCGATCTCGGGGTATCACATCCGAGAGGCAGGCTCGACAGCCGCACAGGAGGTAGCGTTCACACTCGGTAATGGCATCGAATACGTGAAAGCCGCTCTGGATGCTGGTCAGGATGTCGATTCGTTCGCACCGCAACTCTCGTTCTTTTTCAACGCACACAACAATATTCTCGAAGAGGCGGCCAAATTCCGAGCTGCCAGGCGGATGTGGGCCAGCATAATGGATGAACAGTTCGACGCAGAGAACCCGAAATCCAAGCAACTCAAGTTCCACACGCAGACCGGCGGGTCAACCCTGACTGCACAACAGATCGAGAATAACGTCGTCCGGGTGGCCTACCAGGCACTCGCCGCGGTCCTGGGAGGCACCCAATCACTCCACACGAACGGCAAAGACGAGGCGCTCTCACTACCCACCGAAGAGAGTGTCCGAACGGCGCTGCGAACCCAGCAGATCCTCGCACACGAGTCCGGTGCCGCGGATACAATCGACCCGCTGGCTGGCTCGTATTACGTCGAGTCGCTGACAGACGGGATCGAAGAGCAGGCATTCGAGATTCTCGAGGATATCAACCAGCGGGATGGGATGCTGAACGCAGTGAAAAATCAGTGGGTGCAACGCCAAATCCAGGATGTCGCGTTCGAGCGGCAACAAGAGATCGAGGAGGGCGAGCGAATCATCGTTGGGGTGAACAAATTCGAGGTCGAACAGGAGGCCCCCGAGATGGATCTCGAGGAGGTCGACCCAGAACAGGAACGCCGCCAGGTGGAGAACCTCGCGGACGTGAAAGCCGACCGAGACGACAGTGAAGTTGAGGCGACACTCGCGGCCGTCCGTGACGCCGCTCGAAGCGACACGAATCTCATGGTGCCGATCATCGACGCCGTCAAAGCTTACGCGACCGTTCAGGAAATCTGTGACGTACTCCGCGATGAGTTCGGCGAGTACCAGCCCGGCGCCTCACTCTGAGCCTTCAGTTCAGACCGGGCGGTATCACGAGTACAGGCCCACACCGGGCCGTGCGCTGAACCCACCGAACTCGCCCGTGGAGAGACTGTGTAGCCGATATGTGAGGTTGGAGCGTTCAAATGGTGGAACCCCCGTTTCACGGGCCCGGGAGTAGCCGATGAGACGAGTAGTCCGTCAGCCTGCCCCGACGCCAGAGTGACCGAGGCCATTTGACTCTCTCCCTGGACACCGTCTGAAAGTACCCGGTCCGAGACCGGCCAGGCTGAGACCAGACTGATGGGTTGTCTGCCGTGAACGGCTTCGGGATCACCCCGAAGCACTCGCCCTGGCCGCCTGTAGAACCAGTAGTGTACTCGAGACTGTCTGTCTCGGATCCGTAATCGGCGACTGTTAGTAGATGGATACTAATCTCAGTTGCATGGAGATCCATCACATTGGAATTGCTACCCAGGATGCCGACAGCCTCGCTCGTCTCTACACGGGCCTGTTAGACGGGGAAGTCGCGCATCGAGAATCGTTCGACGGAATGGAGATTGTATTCATCGATTTCGGGTCTGAGTACTTTGAATTGCTGAAGCCTCACTCTGAGGGGGTACTCAGTGAGTATCTTAGCGATGAGGGGCCGGGAATGCACCATGTAGCCTTCCAAACGGCCAATATCGAAGCCGCCATCGCACGTGCAGAGGCACTAGGCGTCAATCCTATCGATGAAACACCACGTGATGGTGCATGGGGGCATGAGGTAGCCTTTCTCCACCCAGGATCTCTCGGGGGCGTGTTGGTTGAATTTGTCCAGCACTGACCCCTCCTCACACGACCGGAAACACCTTTCTGAAATATCGCGACCCAGTTTATCTGCTTGTGACTGAACTGAACTCTGGAATCGGCTGTGTCAACTGTGGGGAGTCACTCAATTCGGAGACGCGACGCTGCCCTTACTGCGGACAATTACAGCCGACACCGCTGATTGACGGCGGTATTGCGGTCGGTGGCGTATTTCTCGTGCTGGTCAGCGTCCCACTCGGAGCGTTCACAGAAGGGCTGACCGTGATTGCTGGCTACGGAGGAGTTTTTATCGGTATCGCGATGATTCTCGGAGCCGCAACCCGGTATATCGATATCCAGAGCGACCGGAAGCGAAGTTGACACAGACAGAGCACTAACGAAAGCGTCGCGCTTCAGTGGGAGGAACTCAATGGAATACACTCGCAGGCGTTTTACCCCCTGTGGGGCCGGATATCTTCGGGCGATCGTAGCCGTCAGTCTGATTCCCTGACGGTCTGCGATTTCGCGGCTCTTAAACCCACTCTCTTCTGACCGACAAATTGCTTATTCGCCGGTGAGTTTCATCCCGAGATACGAAGTCTGGATCTGGGACTCGGGGTCAAGACCCAGTTGACGGAGCAGATTTTTCGCTCCAGTCTTGGCCTCTGAGACTTCTTTTTCGGGCACCTCACGTTCGATTTCGACGTACTGGCCGACCTCTGAGACAGTATCGAGTGACAGCGTATAGCCGTCGAGTCGGTATCGACGGCGTATCTTTTCTACCGTCGCGGCTGGCGTATAGCCGAGTCCCTCGAGAATACGCTCTGCTTCTGCTCTGTCGCCAACACTTGTCTCGAACTCTCTGCGAGTTTTTGAGTCGTCGTCGACAAGTGGGCCTTTGTACGTGATCCGGATGGATTCAGAGCCGGATGTATCGGCTCCTGCGTTCTCGGCTGTCTGCTCTCGGCGAAGCCGGAGAGCCTCGTCGGTATCCGCGAACGAGCGGTCTGGTGCGTCAAAGTACGTGTCCGTCTGCTCAACCTCGCCCAAGTGTCGTGCATCAGTTGCCTCCATGCGGTCACGAACCGTCTCGTGGTCACCTTCGATCTTTAGTTCAACCTCGTACACGTAATCTCCTGTGTATCCCCTCGGGAAAGAGCCGTCGGTGGCCAGCGACCGGCCGGCACTCACGGGCGTTCCCTGATGAAAGGGCTTGTAATGAAACTACACAACAAGTGCCTCGGGGCGTGACCTCTGAGCAGATCACATGTGGACAGACTGAGGCGTGTCCCACCGGCGGTCTTGTACCTGCTGTACATGTGTTCACGAACCACAGGTTCCTTGCTGGCGCCTCTAAAGAGGTATTCAGTCACAGCAACTATCCACTAATCACGGATTTTTATTCTGTAGTATGAGACTCGACTCATCTCGAATCAGATCGCATACTGTCCCGACCTACTGACGACTAAATCGAGATATCACTCCACGAGGCTCTCGCCGGCCGCAACCGGAGAGTCAGGTAAGTTGAAGCTCAGACTCGTCGCGTAGATGCGTATGAGTGCCACACTCTCGACCACGGGAGAATAGCGGACAGAGGCCCGGCATCGTCACAACCTGCAAAAGGTCGAAACTGTATCGAGAAACTCCCAAGATTCCCATTGGAAGAATCGCATTAACCACAGAACAATCCACTCTCTTCAGGCGTGGGGAGATCATCGATAAAGCTGGGGGCAACCGAATCGTACTTCTTAAGGGCGAACCGGAGGTTGTACACTACATGAGTGACGATCAGACGGCCGAAGCGACAGACGACTCTGTGGAGGCCGAAGACGCGGTGGAATCTGAAGACACGGCTCCTTCCGAGTCCGAAAATACAGGAGAGTCAGACGATTCTGCGGGTCTGCAGGACGGAGATTTCGTTCGTGTTGCATATACGATCCTGACAGCTGAAGACGGCCGTGTCGTCGATACGACCGATGCCGAGGTTGCAGAAGAGTCTGCAATCGACCACGAAGAACACGACTTCGAGCCCCGGATCATCTCGCTCGGGGCCGGTCATGTATTCCCACCGGTCGAGGATGCATTTCAGGGAGCCGAGGAGGGCGCCGCCGGGACTGTCGAGATATCGGCCGAAGAGGCGTTTGGTGAGTTCGACAACGACGAAGTGCAGACGGTGAGCGCAGACAAGATTCCAGAAGACGATACATACCCTGGCGCACAGGTGAATATTGACGGTGAGCAAGGTCGCGTAGAGGCGATTATCGGTGGTCGTGCACGGGTCGACTTCAACCACCCGCTGGCTGGCGAAACGCTCGAATACGAGTACGAAATTCTCGACACAGTCGAAGATACTGAAAAACAGGCCTCCAGTATGCTGGGGATGTATCTCCAGGAAGAGCCGGACGTCCGTATCGAGATTGAACAAGAACAAGAAGAGGTCACCGTCCCAGCCGACGATGAGGACGACGAGCCAGAAACAGAAACCGAACAGGTCGAAAAGACGGTCCTCTATATCGAGGCGACCCCGCAGATGACGATGAATCAACAGTGGATGTTCTCCAAACAGCAGATCGCCCAGGATATGATGGGGAAATTAGGCCTCGACCGTGTTGTCGTCGAAGAGGTCATCGACGGCGGCGGAATGGGTGGACTCGGTGGGATGATGGGTGGCATGGGCGGCATGGGTGGTGCCGGTGGTGCCGATGTTGAGGAAGCCCTCGAAGATGCTGATATCGACACCGACGAAATTGTCGACGAACTCGAGTGACACTTCAGGCGCGAACGAATCGGCTCCAAGTAAACGTTGACGAGGTGACCGGTCTCGACCGTACTCTCACCGACACCGCCGTGGCATCAACAGCCGCGCGATGGACGCTGACAGCGTTGGTACGCGTCGCCGTACCGAGGGTTGACTCTGAATTACTTCTCACACGTATCATACCAGCGGTAGTTCCTAATCTATCCTCACTCACGAGAGTGGATTGCTCGGTGAACTGCCTCGGGGTCAAGCCCCGAGGTAGTCGCCTCGACCGCCTGTACACCGTAGGACTGGATAAAAAATATCCTCGACACGATTCTCAGCGTTGCGGCTGTTCCAGTGTTCCGACGGGGTCGTCTGCAGTTGAGTCTAATCGCCTCTCACTCGCCTGAGCGACCCCTCTACTCGGTGTGTATGACGCCTATGCATTCGGAGTACCACTTCAGCCGCACACACGTATCTGGTCCCAGAAGAGGAATCAATGTCTCAGGATCTCACGTGTCTCAGATTAGTGAAAATACTACCCGAGCCCCCGACCGTCCGGGCTGTCCTCGAGCTGTTCGGCCGTGTCAACGAGTTCCTCCAGAAGTCGAACAGCGGATTCTTCCACGTCTGAGAGGTCGTCTGCTGATTTGCCCGTGACAGATACTGAGAGCTGATATAGCTCCAACTCCACGGACGGAGCACTGTCGGCGCTAGTGTCGTCTGGCTTGTCGTGATCGTCAGCTGCTTCACTCGTCCCCCCGTCAGTGGATACTACCGGATCGGATTTTTCCATGGAGTAACCGTATACACGGACAAGTATAAACGGGGCCAATCGCCGGAGAGCCGGCTGGTCACAATTGTCTGAGCAACCCTCGTCAGACGGTGATCCAATCTGGAATTCAGGATGTGGCCATAACAGCAGCTGGGGATTTGACTGGCACGCGTACACGGCCCCGGATGAGATGCCCGTAGAGCCCTCGGGGACGCGTTTTGCCCTCTACAACGACCACCGAACCGTCGACAATCGAGGCGGGGGTGTTGGTGAATTCAATTACTCGATGTCGATCCTGCGACCGGCTCAAACACATCAGCGTGGAGTGTTTCAGAGATCGTGTCAGCGAGCCGCTGGAGGTTCACCGTGTCATCGCGATTGTACGAAACCAGCGTCTCGAGTGCTCCGTCGTCACCGCGTTGGTGCTTCCGCCAGAGACGTATGGCATCGCGCCCAGACAGATCTGGTCGGTCTCGATCGATTCCCAGCTCTGTCTCGATCGGCTTGAGCCCGCCGCTCAGCCCGACTCGTCGACACGGGTACATCAAGTCAAGATGTGGAGTGTCAATGTCGATACCGAGTGACTCCTCCAGAAATGGCACGTCGAAGCGTCGTCCGTTAAATGTCGCGAGCAACTTCGCGTTAGCGAACTCCTCGCGAACTGCCTCCGCGGTCAAATCCTCTCCCGCGACGAGTGTTGTTGTTTGGCTGTCTTGGTGAAACGAGACGGTTGTCACTTGACTGCGCCGGGCGTCGAGACCCGTTGTCTCGATGTCAAAAAAACAGGTAGAGTCTGCGAAGTTTTCATAGAGTCGCCAGCGCTCGCCGTTTGGAAACTGTCTGTCAAAGTACGCCGAATCCCCATCGTCAAGCCGGGCGCCGGCTTCAGCTATGAACGACTCGATTCGGTCGGCCGTGGTCGTCCCCACGCCTCGTGGGTTTCCCGCGTCATGAAATTCGTCCCAGCGTGTCACGCCCGCCTCCCAGAGCCGACGTTCGGTCGTCTCCCCTACCCCAGACACAGGGATGAAACTGTTCTCGATTCGCATATCTATATTCGGGGTTGGCGGTGATATAAGCCTGTGGAGGCGGCCGAGACTGCCACACGACCGGCGAGTTTAGGTATTAGCCCGCTCATATGTTGATCATGTGCGGTCGTTACACGCTATTCACACCGCGGTCAGAGTTAGAGGCGAGGTTCGGAGTAGGATTTCCAGATCACGAACCACAGTATAACTGTGCCCCTGGACAGACGTTGCCGGTGGTGACTTCCGACGCGACCGAATCGACGGCGATGAAGTGGGGATTCACGCCGTCGTGGGCCGACGAGGGGTTCGACCTGATCAACGCTCGGGCCGAGACGGTCGCAGAGAAACGCAGCTTTACTGATGCTTTCAGTAGACGCCGGTGTCTGGTGCCTGCCGACGGCTTCTACGAGTGGACAGACCAGGAGGGTGGCTCCCAGTCTCAGCCGTATCGCGTGGCACTCGAGGAGAATCGGCCTTTCGCGATGGCTGGGATCCACGAGCAGTGGACCCTGGAGACAACCCAGACCGGATTAGGCTCGTTTGCCGGGGGAGACACTGCGAGTGCCGAAGAGGCGACGATCGACACGTACGCAATCTTGACCACAGAGCCTAACGACCTCATTGAGCAACTGCATCATCGGATGGCTGTCATTCTCGATCCGGCTGATGAGAAAACGTGGTTGAACGGAAGTGAGGATGAAGCCCTCGATCTCCTGGCTCCCCGCTCGGATGAAGATATGCAGACCCACCCCGTCTCCACACGCGTCAATTCACCGTCTAACGACGACCCGTCACTAATCAACCCAGTCGAATCGTGAGTGAGTCGGCTCAGAGTCTGCTGTCATGACAGTTGCTGGTAACGTGATTTCGGTAGACAGTTCTGAACGTGCACCGAGCCCGTTCCAAGTGTAGCTGGAGACTGCAAGCTGCATCCAACCTCTGCGGTTGTCAGCAACTGCTGAGACAGGTCACAGATCGACTAAGACCCCGCGAAATCCGGACACCGCTGGTGG
>JAQCMZ010000465.1 GCA_028274825.1 Haloferacaceae archaeon | reverse complement strand
TCGTTGAGTCCTTGCAAGATACAGGGCGCGTATCTTGCACGGCGATCTACTTGAATAGCGGGCGGAGAGGGTCGGTCGATACAGGGGATTAGTCGGTAACGAGGTAGAAAAAAGAGCGATGAGATACGGGTTAGTCGGTTAGGCGTGCTAACGTCGGTGTCGGGTGACCAGGAGTTGACGACTGCCGTCCCGATATCGACAATCTCGTTTTCGCTGAGTTCGCCGCACACATTGTCTGGTCGCCGGTGTTGCTGTGGAGGAATCCAAACTCGTCGTGTTCGCTGTAATAGCCGGTTTTGTCACCGAGTTGTACCTTCTCGTAGCCGTCTTGTTCAGACCAGTCGAACAGTGACTCTCACTGAACTTTTGAGCGGGTGAACTTCGTTAGTTAGAACCCATGTCTTTTAGCTGAATACGCCAACTTGTCACCCCAACCACCGTACAATCTAATTATGCTTGTCAGAATCGTCGGGGCCGTGGGTGTCGGGAGCGCAGTGGGAATTCTGATGAGCGGTGCGACGGTCGCTCGCAGATATGACAAACCGGGATCTACATGCTTCGCGGGATACACCGCTCTGGTTGGACTCGGTCTCGGGGTAGTCAGCGTCGGCGTCTTCACCGGTTTCGTTCCCGTGACTGATTTCGGGGGTGCCGTAGGGCGGTGGCTGGCGCTCGTCTGGATACTCCCAACCGGTTTGTGGGCGGTATTCGCACTCCGCTACACCGGGCGTTTCATCTCGCTCACGCTCAAAACGGCCCTACTGGTTGCCTTCCCGCTTCTGGTTTTTATTATGCAGTTTGTGCTCTCCGGAGTATCAGATGTACCGACGCAGGTTGCCGGGTTGCTCGGGATTACCGTCCGGAATTACGGGCTGGTGCTGGCCATCGCTGGGACGGTCTTAGTCGTGCGGGCGACACAGCGATACGACCACACAGTGATCTGGCAAGGGGTCGCCCTCGCTGTGGCACCAGTGGCGATGTGGTTACCTTGGAGCAGTCTTCCGTACATCGCTCAACTCGGTCCCACAGCAGGCGGAGCAGCCTACGCACTCGGTTCTCTGGGCGCAGTCTGTGGACTCGGACTCGCGGTGTTCCGATTCGACGCGTTCAAATTAGCCCCAACCGTCGGCGTCGTCGGCGAACGAGACCTTATCGACGAGACCGACGACTTGGTCTTGATCGCAGACGATGAACACCGGGTCGTGCGAGCGAACGAGAGTGTGCGGCTCGCTTCCGACGGAGGCAACCCGTCTGCTGGTACCGTTACCGTCGAAGACATGCTTGGGTACGACGTTGGCGGTCTACGCTCAACCGAGACGGTCACGCTTAGTGTGGCAGGCGCTTCGGCGAAGTACGATTCCCAGGTGTCGACAGTAGTTGATCAGGGCGACCGCGTGCTGGGATTCGTAGTCAGTCTCCGGGACGTGACCGAGCGAAACCTGCGTAAGGAACGCCTCGCAGTCCTCAACAGAGTTCTACGGCACAATTTGCGCAACCAACTCGATATCCTCAACGCTCATCTTGAGATCATCGAGGACGACCATGCAGACAGAGCCGTTGAGACGACGGATCGCATCGTGCGTATGAGCAATCACGCGCGAACAATCGACAATCTCCTCTCGGAGACGCGCGGACACGTCTCCGTTGATGTCGCCGAACTGCTTCGTGACACCGTCGCAACCTACGACTCCTCGATTGCCGTTGAGGTGAGTGATTCGCTGGTAATAACGACCGACCGTGCCGCTCTCGAAGCAGCTATAGAGAGCGCCGTCGACAATGCGGTAACGCACGCGACCGATGTAACCGTCGTTCTTCGACCGATACCGGACGGATGTGAACTCCAAGTAAGCGACGACGGCCCCGGAATTCCTGAGTCGGAGCTATCTGCACTCAAAACCGGAACTGAGACGCCACTCCGACACGGAACTGGACTGGGACTATGGCAACTCACTTGGGCTGCCCGCACTCTCGGCGGCGAAGTATCGTTCGACGTCTCAGACGGTACCACTGTCACAATAACAGTCCCCGATTCCGCCGCACCCGAAGAACAATAATACGCATCAATTTGTCCGTTTCAGAGCGGCGGGGACGTGAATCTACTGGCACACATTCGCTGGCGCAACGGTGGGTCTACGCTACCATCGGCACAGAATCGAAGTTGTAACTCGAAGTTGAGGTGTTCAGCAGCCGCGGGACCAACCGATTCACGCCTTGTCTAACACGTTGTTACTGCTGGTGATACTTCGTTTCGCGCTCAACCTCACGAATACGGTGTTCAGTAAACCTGCGGAGTGACCGCTAAGATTTCTGATAAGTATCGTATGTTTTCTGACCGCCATGCAAGATGGACGGCGCGAATCGGTCATGATCCCAGGATATGACTGCAGGAATTGAACAGTAAGGACAGACAAACGTGAGCGTGTCTGCCGCATGGTCCGTCTTGGAGTAGGTCAGTGTTTCATGCGCTGAAACGCTCTGTGTCGTTTTTACTATTAAAACGACCAGCAGATTCGCATGGGAACTCAGACAGATGCTGCTCGCCACAGTCCGGGGATACGAGAACTCTTCCAAGGCACGGCCGGGGCTGTGGCACTCATGCTACTGGGCGTCGTTGCTGGATTCGCGTCGATTCTCGTTGTCAGCCCGCTGTATGGCGCTGTTGGGACTGAATGGCCCGCTTTCGGAGAGCTGGTAAACGGATATGTCGTCCAGCCAGGGTTCGGACTTGTCGCCGTCGGATACATCTGGTGGCGTGGCGATTACAACCCGCTTGATCGGGTTCAGACGCCCTCAGTTGAGGGGCTCGCGTGGATCGGCTTCGCACCGATCATCTACGAACTGACAGCACGGGCGGTGACTCCGCTCTTGCCGATAATCGGGTTGAGCCACGGCGGACACTCTGGAACGGTGAAATGGCGCGGACTATTGAACCAGCCAGAACTCATCGTTCCGGGGCTGGTAGTGATGTTCCTCATCATGGCTCCGATGGAGGAACTCCTGTACAGAGGAGTCGTCCATGATACCCTCGGGCGAACGATGGGATCGCTTGGCCGGGTGTTGGTCGGCGGACTCCTGTTCGGTGGGATGCATCTGTTCATATCAGGTGGGCTTGTTTCCCTGTTACTCACAACCATTTTCGGGGTTCTTGTCGCTGCCAGCTACGAGCGGACGGAAAATCTGGTTGTGCCCATCATGGCTCACGCGGGATACTGGCTCCTTTTTACACCAATGTAGCGCTTCTTGTGCTGCATAGGTCCTCTACATTCAGCACGCCCGAACTGAAAGCGGCCTGCCACGTCCATCACTGCTTGCTGAATACAGAGGATCTATGCAGCACAAGAAACGCTACATTGGTGTAAAAAGGAGCCAGTATCCCGCGTGAGCCATGATGGGCACAACCAGATTTTCCGTCCGCTCGTAGCCGGCAGCCAGAAGAAAACCGAAAATGTTTGTGAGTAACAGGGAAACAAGCCCACCT
>JAQCMZ010000457.1 GCA_028274825.1 Haloferacaceae archaeon | reverse complement strand
GTGAGCAGTCAGAACTCGGAGAGTTCTGACGACACTCCCAACAAGCGAGGGGCGAGGAGCCCCGAGCGCGGGAGGGTGGGGTAGTTCACTAGACGCCCAAAACACCGGGAGATGCATCATTGAGAGACCGGCATTAATACTGCGTCCTCGTCTCGTCCAACATAGAGGGACTCGCAGTGTCGTTTCCAGTCTAAAGTGCCTGCTTGATACTGGCTTCGGGGTGAAAGTCACATCAAATAACGGGTCGTATCCACGGTCTAGAATGGGATTGCGTTTGCTCAACCTGTGATCGGTGCGCCGTCCGTCACGTTTTATACCACTCGGCACCTTATTTTGTGTATGGAATGGCCGACAGACTGGGGACTAAGAGGACGCATGGCACTGACAGGATTCCTCCTGTTTGCCCTGTATATCGTCTTCGTCGGCGCGATGGTCGCGTTCTTCGATGCCGGAGTAGTGACGATACTGTTCGTCCTCGGCGGATTTTCCCTTGTGCAGTACTTTTACAGCGACCGGCTCGCCCTCCGAAGCATGGGCGCCCGGAAGGTATCGTCCGACGAATATCCCGATCTTCACAGGCGGATCGAGCGGTTGGCTCAGCAAGCCGACCTCCCGGTTCCGACCGTGGCGGTGGCTGACTCGAAAATCCCGAACGCATTTGCTGCCGGTCGGAATCAAAACAACGCGACGATTTGTGTCACGCAAGGAATTCTCCGCTCGCTCAACGACGACGAATTGGACGGGGTTCTCGCGCACGAGATGGCACACATCAAAAACCGAGACATGATGGTTATGACGATTGCCTCGTTCCTCTCGACAATCGCGTTTTTCGTCGTCCGGTGGGGCTGGCTGTTCAGCGGTGATAACCGGCAAGGTGGTGCCCCGGTGATTGCGGCAATCGTGGTCTCGTTAGTCGTCTGGGTAGTCTCGTTTCTCCTCATTCGGGCGCTCTCGCGATACCGCGAATACGCTGCCGACCGCGGTGCTGCGGCGATCACCGGCAATCCCGCCGCGCTCGCGTCCGCACTCATGACAATCGATAGCGATATGGACCGGGTTCCCAAGGATGATCTCCGCGATCAGGCTGAAATGAACGCGTTCTTTATTATCCCGATTCGGAAGGGTTTCATCGGCAAGATCGCCTCGACCCACCCGTCGATGGAAAACCGTATCGAGCGGCTTCGCGATCTCGAGCGCGAAGTGGGAACAGCCTAACCGGGCTGAGGACGCGACGAGAAATTTCAACCGGTTTCCAGCACAACTACCGATAGATGCATCCACCACAATTCTCGTCTATCACTCTCGACAGCGACACGATGTGGACAAAGGCCAGACTCGTTGTCCTACAACTCGACAACGTCTCCATGTTGCGGTGAATACGGATATCGACACGGACGCCGGTTCTGGTGGCTCAACGAAGAGTGTGGCATGGCTCAATACCATGCTGACTGGAATGAGTCGATGAGCATCGCGTGGGGTGGGGCGAGAAACTTCGACGGTACTGAGACGAACTCCCCAACTCACAAACACCCAGCCCCACCTCAGATTGGCGTATCCGTTTGAGCCAGGGTAGGTGAACTACGCGTCCTCGTCCAGTCGGCTTGCTGAGCAGGGCGTGTTCGTGCACGGGTAAAGAAGTTACAAACGTCTCAAGGCGCCACGCCCGAGGTTGTTTACTCCTCCGGCTGTATTATACTCATACTCAGATGGGATTTCTAGACACGATTCGGTCGCTTTTCGGAACGCGTGCGACCGCCGACGCCGGCCGCGACGCAGACCCGGAGGACCTCTTTGGAATGAGCACAGCCTACCTGACTATGGAAGCTGATTTGCGCTACGACAACGCCGGAGAGGCTGCGCTGTGTTTTTCCGATGTCGATTCCACTGCCTTCCGAGATGCCGTCGACAGCGTCGCAGGGATTCTTGAAATCGGCGAGGCAGAGTCTGGAACCGGATTCGAACATCATACCGACAACCACGGGTACCGGTGGTTTGTAGTGACACACGATGACGCTGAGCAGTTGGTGTCGAGCCTTCACATCGCAGCTGACGAATTCATCGAACAAGGGTTCGGCTCTCGGTTGTTGGCGGCCGTCTTCGGCTTCGAAAAACCAGACCGCCGTGCCTACTGGATCTACTCATTCCGCCGGGGCGCCTACTATCCCTTCGCCCCCGAGGGGACCAACAATCGCGACCAGCAAGCAGAGATCAAACTTCGCTCTGTCCTCGAAGGCGAACTCGAAATCGAAGACGACGAGTCATACTGGTATCCGCTATGGCCCGACGGCCGCAGTGGGCACCCCTGGGAGTGAACTACCCTGGGTCTTACACCAGAGCGCGGAGAAAGTCGTGAGTTGAGCTGCGGGGTGAACCCGACACCGGTCATCCAGTCCACCGACCAGAGGCGGACACACGCAATGCAGTGTGACGGGAAGGGGCCCGCACTCAGGCTCACGATGGCTATGAATGGGTCCCGGCTCAACTCACACACTATCCCAACCAGCAGCGAGATCTGTTGCCCACACCGATTCCTCACTGGTGGCTGAAACCCAGAGGTTGAGAAGAGATGGGCCGCTGGCCCAGCCTGCTGTCCGGCTGGATGATAGTTCGGTGACTGCCACGCTCCCACCGGAGCGGGCAACGATGAGCGGAGACGCACGTCTGTCACACCCCGTGAGAGACTGACATTGTATCAGCGACCCTGGATGTCGACAGGCGTAGTCGTCCTTGAAGGACAACTGACGGTCGAATCCCACGGTTCAGTGGGCGGGGGTCAATCTTGAGGCTCCGCCGAAGAGGATCCATACGACACCCACTGGTGACTGTCGGTCTCTCCGACTTTATCTGAGTGGAGCCGGTCAGCATTTTCATCAAACATCTCGCCTGTCCGCGGAGGCCACGAGAGTTGGTTTACCACGACCCATGGACATGCTCGTCGCTCTACCAGTGGCGGATTGTGAGAGGTGTCACGGGTCCACGTCTCAGTCAGCGGTGGATCTGAATCCGGAATCCGTCTCTACGGCCTCTTTGATTGAACTGTTTCATACTACATCGGTTGATTCAGTTGCTGTTGAGGTATCCCCTCTTGACGGGGTCGCTCCTCTGTGCGAAAGAAGACACGCACAGAACAATCTCGAGACCGACAGCGGGTCTCACTGACGACCCAGTTAGGTGATGATTTCTCTGAGACTCCCATCAGAATCATTCCGAACGGGGTGTGGCCGTCTCTGACATCGGATTGAGGGAGCACCCCGTTGTATCTCATACATCTGTGACAGACAGTAGTAAGGTGAGTATCGATGGCTGAAATAGCCGGAATTCCGACGCCGTTTCACTTTCACAAAGGTGTTAACAGGGATTTATATGGTCGACCCCACAACGATGAGTATACAATGCCAGACGACGATCTTCAGACCCTACCCGGAGTGGGTCCGGCGACGGCAGACAAGCTTATCGATGCGGGATTCGAATCGTTTCAGAGTATTGCCGTCGCCAGCCCGTCAGAACTGTCGAACACGGCTGAGGTTGGAGAATCGACGGCCGCTGACGTTGTTCAAGCAGCCCGTAAAGCGGCCAATATCGACGGGTTCGAGACCGGTGCGAGCGTTCTCCAGCGACGCGAGGAGATTGGAAAACTCTCCTGGCAGATTGACGAAGTTGACGAACTCCTCGGCGGCGGGATGGAGACACAGTCAATCACGGAAGTATACGGCGAGTTCGGTGCTGGAAAGTCGCAGGTGACTCACCAGGTCGCAGTC
>JAQCMZ010000456.1 GCA_028274825.1 Haloferacaceae archaeon | reverse complement strand
ACACCATGGTCTGGACAATAACTAATACTGGTGACCAAACTGGAGAACGGGAAGGCGAATGGGGATGGACTGCCCCTGACGGGACTGAGAATTTTAATTCGTGGGAATTTGAACTTGAACCAGGCGAAGAGTACGTCGAAGAACAAGAGGAGGAATTCCCAGAAGACGATGTTGATGACGATCTCTTCGGCATCTGGGAATATCAGATAACGAGTGATGACGACACCGACTCAGACACCATTGTATTGCAAGACCCCGGTGAGGCCGTTTTTGAGGTGTCTGTTGAGGTTGAGCCACAGACCGTTAAACCGGGTGATCAGTACAGCATAGTCTGGACAATAACTAATACTGGCGATAAGACTGGAGAGCAGGAAGGCGAGTGGGGAACGATCGCCCCCGATGGAACTGAGGACTTTGATTCGTGGGAGTTTGAACTTGGACCCGGAGAGGAAAAAGTCGAAGAACAAGAGACAGAAATCCCGGAAGACGATGTTGATGATGATGACTTCGGTGTCTGGCAACTTCAGATAACGAGCGAAGACGACACCGACTCAGCCACTCTCGAACTTTTGAAAGGCAACACCCCGCCGAACGCGGCGTTCACCGTCACCCCAGAGGGCCCAACCGTTGGCGATATACTAACACTCGATGCGTCGGAGTCAGATGATCCGGACGGTACCATCGAAACCTACGAGTGGAAGGTCGGCGACGGAGATACGTTCACCCCCGAGGGACCTGAGTTCACCACGGAACTCTCAGAGGCGGGTGAGATGACGGTCTCTCTCCGTGTCACCGACGACGACAATGCAACAGATACAGCCACGCAAACAGTAGTCGTACACCAAGCCGGAGTAACGGTTACTGATGCGGATAAGAACCCGGTGGCAAATGTAGAGATTGAAATTTACGTGCAGGAGGATCACTCAGAGAGCGAGGCTACCACACCAGATATGCGCCTCGTAAACGAGACAGAAACGGATAGTAATGGTCACTTTACACCACCAACGAGTTTTAATTCTATTGATCAGCGTGTTCTTATAACGGCACGAAAGGGCGATTGGTTCGATGTCTCTGCCGAAAGTGTTGATGATATTGATGACATGAGTGATTATTCATCACCGAGGCTCAACAAACAGATGCTGGTCGAACCCACGGTTGCACGTGTAGACACCAGTCCTGACAATGATCCCTATGGAATTGTCTCTGTGTGGCGGACGGTTATCCTACCGAAGCCTAATACATCGGTAATCAGCATTGAAGTGACGGATGTGAATATTTCATCAGGAGAAGAACTCTGGGACGTTGATTACGTCTCAGCACTTCATGGGCTGTCAGCCGGACATTTCTTCTTATCAACTCCGGTTGGCGCAACAATCAGGCAGTCAGATTCTCAAATCAAGGTAACACACCCACCAGGGCCACTTGGAACAATAGATCCATACAAAGACCGGAACCCGCCAATAGAGTTCTTCCATCCCAGCAATGACAATAGCAACCTCCCGCTCTATCCAACTACACGTTTTCTCAATGGGATGCAACTAATTGATACGCCAAGCAAATACCCAGGATGGCATGAGACCACTACAGAACAGAGCGAAGAAGCTGATGAATTTGCGGAATACATCCAGACATATACAGATCCTATGTTGCTGGATGGCCCAATCACAGGAGAATTGTGCGATAAGACGGGTGGGTGTTTTAGCCCGCTTTCGGTAATGGATTATCTTGATGGTCTACTTGATTTGTTGGACGGTAGCCGGACAGTTGCGACTGCTGGACGTGGCGTCAACACGTCATACCACCCAGATGAGTTCCCTGCTGACCGTGAGGTGCATGTCCAAGCATGGGAAGAGAGCCTTCCCTACATATATTCAGATACGTTCGAGACATCCGTCGTAGGAGAATTTGAGGTCACAAACGTGCCACAAACACGACCCGGATCACAAGAACTGACGAGGTTTTCTGTCGAATCCGAATGGCTCAGGCAGCGGAACAATCGCGGTATATTCTCTGATACGTTCACATTTGGGCCGATTGATGTGACCAACAGTGGGGCAGTTGAAACGTCTCCTGGTGAGAGTGCGTCAATCGATGCGTGGATTCATAACCGTTCACTTGACGAGGTGATCATAACCGAAGTCGCCGTTGGTGGTGAACCACTTTCTGATGAAATAACGGATTCAGTAAACATTACGCTGTCCCCCGGCGAGAGATTCCTATATAATACATCCGCTGACATTAGTCCAAATCAGGATACAAATCAAGAGGTTACAATAGAGGTCACAGACGCTAACCAGAACACGACACTGACATCAACAACAATTGAAGTAAATGATAATACTGAGATGGCGCTCATGACAGAGAGTGCAATGCTTCCGAGTGAAACAACAGGGACTGTTAAGAGTGTTAATATTAATACAGGAGGAGATAGCGTCTCAGTACGCGTCGCTCCACGCAATAATCAGACATACCAAGTTGGCGGTGAAGCTACCGTTGCTGTGAACGTCACAAATGAACAATCAGATGTAGCCATTCAGTATCAAGGCGAAGAATATTCTGTGTCGGATGGGGAAGCACTACTCCCGCTTAATGAACCCGGCGAACACGATATGATAGTGGAATTTAATGATTATGAAAGAGAGGTGACAATAACAGTTGAAGAATCCAACGCAGACAATAGCTCAAACGAATCGAATGGCGACTCAGGTGACGACTCCGGCAGCAGCCGTAACGATGGCGACGACAACGATGGAACCACCAGCGGGAATGGTGACAGCGGCGATGATAGAGATACCAGCGGGAACGACGACAGCTCTGGTCCCGGCTTCGGTCCCGGCGCGGTGTTGGCTGGCCTCGGCGGGGCAGGCTACCTGCTGAAACGACGGGGCACCGACGACACGGACTCGTCGTAGCGTCCCACTCCTCGACAGACTTTCCCTGATAGCGGGAACTCACATAGAAGCGATTGGATTCACACCTGCTATCACACCGCCGGCTCATCGAACTCGTCGAGCACAGTCTCGAAGTGATCAACCATCTCACGCATCCGTCTGTCTGCCGCCACTCACGGCGAGCGTCCTGCACGTCGTCGGTGAGATCCTCGAAGGTGTCCTGGTGCATCCCCTTCGGGTGGGTCGGAAAGTACGGCGCGTTGTTCGGGTGGGGGCGTCGGTTCTCGGCATCGTCCGGGCAGTACGTCCGTCTCGCAGCGGCGTGGCAGTCGGGTATCTCGTAGCAGTCCGGGGCAGCCGGGCGTGTCATAGAAGGGCCGAATCGGCGACACTCACACCCCGTTTCCAGTGTCGATCACGCCGGTCTACCCCCTTGACACCCGGCTTTTTGTCGCCGTAGCCAGTAACGACGACAGAGATGTTCGCCGAACCATTCGAGGAGAAAGACGGCTATCGCATCTGGCTCGACCTCAACGAGACCGACCAGTTGCTCGCGGCGGCCGACTCGCGGGAGGAACGCATCGCGTTCGCGCTGGGCGTCCGCTCGGGCCTGCGGGTGCAGGAGATCGTCGACGTCGGGGCGAAGGAAGTGGTCTCGACGAGCGCCGGCCCGCGCGTCCGGCCAGCGATTGTCCCGACCCTGTCGAGACCGCGTGGGTTCCAACACGAGTGAGACGCGGATGGTCGCCCCGTTGCTCGTCGTCGGCGAAGAAGAAGTAGACCCCTCGTTCCGGCCAGTCCATGTACCCGGTACAGTCGTCCAGTCGTTGCATCCCGCCAACCCGCTCTTCGAGACGCTCAAACAAGCTGTAGAGTCGGTCGAGGTCGTCCTGCCGTGACATCACCGGCCGTTCACACCCGTCCCTCATAAATCTCCTTCACAAGAGTATCGAAGAACTGAACGAGGGTGTCACTCTGTGTCGAGGAAACGCATTAGCCGGGTTTCGTGCCGTTGACCGCCTACGAGATCAGCGCACACTCGAGTGTGCGTCGACGATGGGTTTGTCGCGTTCGAGACGCGTCGCAATCTGGTCGCTT
>JAQCMZ010000428.1 GCA_028274825.1 Haloferacaceae archaeon | reverse complement strand
CTACAGCGATTCACTGACTACGTTATTGACAGGCACTACCCGCAGCTAAACGCAAAGGATCGTACATACTTAGAGTTCTTCGATGCAGTTATGCAGTCATCGATTGAGATGGTTGTCGACTGGTTGCGTGTCGGATTCATTCACGGCGTCATGAATACGGACAATATGAGTATCGATGGAGAAACATTTGATTATGGACCCTGTGCGTTCATGAATTACTATGATGAGGAGACGGTCTTCAGTTCGATCGATAAGCGTGGGCGATATAAATTCGGAAATCAGCGACCGATCCTGCGGTGGAATCTTGAACGGTTCGCGGAGGCACTCCAACCGCTGTGTACACAGTCAGCGCTCACGTATGATGAACTCGAAGGCAAACTAGACGAATTTGGGGATCGATTTGATGCGCAATACGATACGATGATGCGGAAAAAACTGGGGATCAACTCGGATAGCGAGGCAGAACTCGTCGATGAATTCTTAGAGTGGCTTCGCAAATCGAACGTAGACTATACCAATACATTCCTCGAGTTGGAGACGCCCGGTACGTTTGATGACTCAGTGTTTACAACTACAGAATTCGAACAACTTCGGGATAAATTGGCTGCTGTCGGGCTAGATGAGGAGTTGATGCGGGAAGCCAATCCACGGTATATTCCGCGCAACTACCTAGTTGAAAAGGCACTGGATGAGTATCTCGAAGCGGGGGATCTATCCAAACTCAATGCGTTGTTAACTGTGTTGGAGAACCCTTACACATCGAAGGATATGGGTTCACAATTCCAGCAACCACCGCCACGAGAGTTCGATACAGAGTATACGACGTACTGTAATACTTGAACGTGTGTTACCAAACTAAACGTAGTCATCAATGTTATGTGTTACGAGCAGACCCGTCTCCTCGATACCATCGCAAACGACGGTAAGACTTGTCGATCAACAACTCCCCAAGGAGTATGAGTTGCTCGTAAGTTAGAGTATTCTCCACTACTCAGGCTGGGACACTATCACTGGACAAGCGGCGGTCGCCGCCGCCGAACTGCTGGGCATTGTCGGTTGAGAAAACAGCATCCGCAAATACAAGACTCGCGCCCTGTATGAACTATCTATCAAGGCGAAAGCCCTCTCGCCGGACGCCAGCCAGGCAAGCCACACCACTGAAGCCGATCCATGTGGCGGCCCCACCCTATTCGAACAAGCCGTCGAACTCCGTGTAGCCACCGAAACTAACGCGTGCGAGAGCCACTGGACGCGTCAACTGGGTCTGGAATAGACGCTACCTCACTCTGCGGGCCAGTGACCGTACGCGAGGTCGCGTTGCACGGCATTGGCTCCCTCGTAGATACTCGGGTACTTCGCGTCGCGGAAGACGCGATTCACGCGCGTGTCGGATTTTAACCCCTCGCCGCCGTGGAGTTGGACGGCTTCGCGGGCAATCTCTTCGGCCGTACGGGTTGCGTGACTCTTTGCGAGACTCGCCCAGAACGCAGGATCTTCGCCAGCCATCACGCGCTCACAGGCTTGCCACGTCAGGCCGCGTGCCGCCTCGAACCCCTCCCGCATCTCCACCAGTCGGTGCTGGACAGTCTGGTTGTCGGCGACGGTCGCGTCGTACAGCTCCCGGTCGTGGACGTACTCCCACGCCGCCTCGATAGCGGCTGCCGCGAGACCAGTCGCGTGGCCGGCGACCGCGATCCGTCCGTAATTGAAGAAGTTCGCCAGGTTGTAGAACCCGGATCCTTCTCCGCCGATTCGATTGCTAGCGGGCACGCGCACCCCGTCCAACGTCACCCGCGCCTGCTGACTGGCGCGCAGTCCCATCTTCTCCGTGATCGGCTCGGCTCCGTAGCCGTCGGCGTCCGTTGGCACCACGAACAGGGAGTAGGAACCGTGCCCCGGCTCCTCGCCTGTCCGAGCGTAGACGACGATCCAGTCGGCGACTTCCCCGTTGCTGGTCCAGTACTTCTCGCCGTCTAACACATAATCGTCGCCAACACGCTGTGCGACCGTTCCCATCCGGGCCAGATCGGAGCCGCCGCGTGGTTCCGTGGCCGCCAGCCCGGTAATCGTCTCGCCGGCCGTGACGGCCGGCAGCCACTCCGCCTGCTGGTTTTCGTCGCCGTGCATCGTGAGCACTTTCGCGCCGAAGTCCGCCAACTGGAGCGAGAGGCCGATGCCGCCGTCCGCACGGAACCACTCTTCAACGACCGCAAGACGGTGCGCGAGCGTCCAGTCACCACCGCCATGTTCGGCCGGCACATACTGGCCGGCCAGTCCGACGTTCTGTGCGGCCGACAACACCTCGTGGGGGAACGCCTCGGTGGCGTCGTGATCGGCGGCTCGCGGACGGATTTCCTCCTCGGCGAAGGCGCGTGCGCGGGCCTTGAGCTCGTGTGCGTCACTCGGAACCGGCGTCGTCGATAGGAGATTCATCTACTGTCTAAAGCGGTTGGATAGGATTAGTGGTTCTGTTTTTTGGGCTCATTCTCACCGGCATTGACGAAGACTCAGTCGATCACATCAAGAACTCTCTGATCACTCCAGAGGAGCGTGAATCTGCGCTTTCGGTACATGGTCAGCTCTCAAGATGACACAGAAAGTGAGTCTCGGTGGTTCGGAGCCACTGTCGGCGGCAAATCGCCGCCGACGCGGCAGCGTTGCCACTCACGACCGCTGTTCTGAGCGGTGGATAGCTCCCGGAAAAATCGGTCGTCGAGTGGCTGGTTCACTGGAACAGCCCTGCGCACACCAAGCGCTGTCTAGGCTGCTCGCAGCACCATCTCACAGAACTCCGTGAACGGCCACTTCCAGAGGCGGCGCCCCCCGCTGCGGGGCGCCGCCAGTTACACATCCTCGTAAAACAGGCACTTCCTCTAACCCGATGTGATCGACTGATTTTATCCCCGCGCTGAAGCGCGAGGCTTTCTCCTTGTACTTCCGTAATATCCCTATCAGCTCTGTTGACTCGATGGAAACGCTGCTACGCCATGAGAGCGTGAAACAAGACATGGGGCGCAAGAGACCGACAAGGATTCCGTGCCATCGAGCACGTTTTGTTGACTGGTCCGTGTGCGAAAGAAGTCGAGTCATGGGCGCTACAGCCCGGATGCCGCGCCCCGCGGCATCCGGGAAAGCCCGAATAGGTGAATCTCTACTTCACGCACTGGCGTCCCGGGTGAACAAGCTATGTACCTCGGAATCGACGTCCACAAACGGTACGCACAGGTGGCAGTGATGGACGAAGTTGGAGAGATCGTCGAAGAGGTTCGCGTTGAGAACGCGAACCTCGACGACCTCGCCCAGCGGTACGCCGGCGCACAAGCCGTGCTTGAGGCGACCTCCAACTACTACCACATCCACGATACGCTGTCGGAACACTTGGATGTGACCGTCGCTCACCCCAAAAAGATCAACCAGATCGCAGACACCGACAAGAAAACCGACCGCGTGGATGCGAAAGAACTCGCGCGGATGCTCCGGTTGAATTCGGTGCCTGAAAGCTACGTACCGACCGAGGAGGTCAGGGAAGCCCGCGCACTCGTGCGCGGGCGACAGACCTTGGTCGAAGACCGTACCAAGTACGCCAACAAGATCCACGGACTCCTCTCCGATCACGGCATTACTGAGGACGTGAAACCACTGAACGTGACGGGGCGAGAGTCCCTGCGGGAACTCTCGCTTCCGGTACCGTTCGACACGTTACTCGAGTCGTATCTCGACCTGATCGAGTCGCTCACCGAAGAGATTCAGAAGCTCGATGAGACGATCGAAGAGCGCGCTGGGACTCTGAAGGAGACCCAGCTGCTGATGACGATTCCCGGTGTGAGTTACTACACCG
>JAQCMZ010000425.1 GCA_028274825.1 Haloferacaceae archaeon | reverse complement strand
CAGGATGCGGCAACACAGTTGGACTGACAGCCCCCGTCGCACCTGTTACTCCTCGACTGCTGAGTGTGTCGGCCAGATGTCTCGCGGAGCCTAAGCGAGGCTCTGTGCTACACGAGATGTTTGCTCTGGCCTACATGAGTTTGTGCTGAGCGGGTTACAGCTGTATACTCTGCTCGTTGGGTTCGGATTGTCGGGTGAGTGTGGGCAGTTGTCGGTGGAGCTTTGTCCAAGCAAGTCGACACTTCTCGTAATGATCGAAGTTGGCCAGACAGCGCCAGAATTCATACTTCCCGATCAAGACGATCAGCCAGTATCGTTATCAGATCGAGACGGCTATGCGATTGTGTATTTTTACCCGCGAGCGAACACGCCAGGCTGCACTACAGAGGCGTGCAGCTTCCGGAACCGCTGGGATGCGTTCAACGACCGCGGAGTAACTGTGTTCGGTATCAGTGACGACCCCGTGTCAGATCTCAACTCCTTTGCGGCTGAGTATGACCTTCCATTCCACTTGCTGTCCGACACTGATGGAGCCGTCTCGAGAGCCTACGGTTCACATGGCGAGAAAAATATCTACGGGAATGTCGTTGAAGGCGTTTTTCGGAACACATTCGTCGTCGATCCCGACGGGACAATCGTTCTGACATACGAAGGCGTGAATCCGGAAGCTCACGCTGACGAGATTCTCACAGACTTGAATAGTCTCGAGAATAGCTGATCTTCGCAGACGCGGAACTGCATACCTGTCGGTCATCTCGAAACAGCCAGGTGGCGATCCGCAACTGTTTATCTCGTATCGCCTGGCATCCTACGAGAGCGAGGCTGCTGACCACGGTGAAGACGCCTGTTAGATACGTATCGAGTCAATTCGGTTCGGGTATCTGAAGACGTCATTTTTTATCGGTGCAGTGTCCTGAACGCTCCGAGTCAGTAACCCATCCCTGGAGGAATTTGCTTGTCGATACTCTCTTGAGTGTAGTCCGGTCTGTGACCGTCTCCCAGAACTGAAGTCGTGAAAGTCCTCTCGGGGCAAGCGCTCTCGGTAATTGCCACACCCGGCGGCACGGTTCCCCGCACGGGGACGCTAAGTCGTGCAGTCCGCGTCGGCCCCACAGAAAGGGTCGTGATACATTTTCAGTGTCAAGGGGATCCGCATACGCCATCTCGTTTCCGCGTTGTCACAGGAGAGACAAAATCCACCGTCGTATTCTCCCAAGCACAGGCCGGGCCAGGTAATCGGCATATCCCAGCTCAGCTTCGTGTCGGAGAGCCACGTGGTGCGGGCCCGTGTTGTGGTGACGGAGAAACCTATCTAACACCGTATTTCTCCGACGTGATTAGTATAGTCTCGTCGGATGGAATACTACTGATTTCGGATTGCAGGCTGTCGGTCTCAGTCGAGAGTGAGTCGCTGTCGCTGGACCTCATCTTTGGAAAGGTAGAGTTGTGCTCGTCCCGTGTCACAGTCACGATTTCCCGTGATTTCACCCTCAGGGACTATCGCCGAATCACGGGCCCTCTCAGTACCCGCGGGTCACTAGATAGTCAGCTAACTGCTCGAGAAGCATTCTTGCGTCGTTATCCGGAAGCACAGAGAGATGATCTTTCGAGCGATTCGTGAGTGTTTCTGCTTTTTGCCGAGCGAACTCGATCGATCCAACATCGTGGAGGGTATCCACCGCCTGCTCGATCTCGTCGTCGGTGACTGCCTCCAGTGTGGGGGCGTTGACGAGTCCGTCGATGTCGAGTCCTTGTTGACGGGCGTGAAGCGTAATCAGCGTTTCTTTCTCTTCCAGCAGGTCTGAGCCGCGCTGTTTGCCGAGTTCTTCACTCGAAACGGTCAAATCGAGGACATCGTCTTGAATCTGGAACGCTCGCCCCGAATCGATCCCATACTGATAGAGGGCATCGACGATGTCGTCGCTAGCACCCATGAGGACTGCTGGCATAGCCGCAGCTGCCCCGTACAGGACTGCCGTCTTCAGTTCGATCATGTCGAGATACTCCTCCGGCAGAACCTCCTGGCGATCCTCGAATGAGACGTCTAGTGCTTGGCCCTCACATATTTCGGTACACGTTGAGGAAAGAAGTCGTACTGCGCGCAATCCGTCGGCCGCTGGAGCGCCGGTGTTCGTCATGAACTCGAATGCCTTCGAGTAGAGCGTGTCTCCCGCCAGAATCGCCGTCGAGGTATCATACTGTTTGTGGACGGCGGGAACCCCACGACGAAGGTCGTCTTCATCCATGATATCGTCGTGGATCAGTGTGAACGACTGGATCACCTCGATCGAGACGACCATACGCATGAGGTCGAACTCCCCGTCTGCGACCGTCGGGAACGTCCGATAATCGACTGAAAGCGGTGCAACATCGGCAATAGCCTCGCCAGCCAGCATTGCTACTGATGGGCGGAGCCGTTTGCCACCGGCTTCGAGAATGTATCGAGTCGCCTCATACAGCCGCTCAGGGTCAGCCATCGGGAGTTCATCGTCGAGAGCGGCATCGACCCGTTCCCGGCGCTTCCGAACCGCCTTGACCACACGGGTTTCTGTCGTATCTTGCGTCATCGCTCTACCAACTGGATCATCGTTCCATTTTGAGAGACGTGTAGGTCACGGCCAACTTGATACCCTTGGTTTTCTGCAAGTTCCACGTACGCTGCAATCCCCTCGAGGTTCTGGTGGGCAGGAATCACGTGCTGTGGCTGTAACGCCCGCAGCATCTCGTAGTGGCCTTCTCTCCGGAGATGCCCGGAGACGTGGATATCAGCATAGAGACGAGCCCCTTGCATTCGGAGTCGCTTCTCGGATCGATATCGCCCCGCTTCGTTCGTGGGTTCGGGAATCACCCGCGCAGAAAAGATTACTTTATCCCCGTCTTCGATGCGATACGGTGTCTCGTCACGACCCATCCGGGTGAGCATCGCTCGTGACTCGCCCTGATGGCCGGTGACGATCGGGAGATACCCGTCTTTTCCCTCCCGCATGATCCGCTTGAACGCCTGGTCGACTGCGCTTCGATTCCCGTGCATTTGCAACTCCCGCGGGAATTCGACGATCCCGAGTCGCTCAGCGATCTCGGAGTACTGCTTCATCGATCGCCCCAGTAATATCGGTGTCCGCCCGATCTCGACGGCGAACTCGACGAGACTTTTCACTCGGGCAATATGTGAAGAAAACGTCGTGGCGACAATCCCGCCGTCAAACCCTTTCATCGAGAGTATGACATCCCGGAGGTGGTCCCGAGCGACGGACTCTGAAGGCGTTCGACCAGTCTCTGACGCGTTCGTGCAGTCCTCGACATACGCGAGTACCCCTGCGTCGTGGCGTCGAATCTCTCGGAACCGCTCCATATCGATCGGGTCTCCGATAACAGGTGTGTGATCGACTCGCTTGTCCAGCCCGTAGACGACAGCTCCCTCCGGTGTGTGTAACACTGGGTTGATCGCGTCGATAATCGAATGAGTGACGTTGACGAACTCCAGTTTCACTCCCTCAGAGCCGATTGACATCGTCTCGCCGGCGCTCATCTTCTGGAATTGATTCTCAACCGTGAACCGTGATTCACTCTGAACCTCTTTTTTCAGCACCTCGATCGTAAATGGCGTCGCCACGACAGGAGCGTCGTATCGATGGGCGAGTTTCGAGATTGCACCAATATGATCTAAGTGGCCATGCGTGGGCACGATTGCCTGGACATCTCCCTCTACCCCGTTCAACACACGGTCGTCAGGGATCGCGTCTAGATCGATCAAATCCAGACTGTGCATCTGTGATATCTCGATATCGTCGTGGATCAACACCTGTGAGAGGTTCAGTCCCATGTCGAACACGACGATATCTTTGCCGGCACGGACGGCGGTCATTTGTCGACCGACTGCCTCGTAACCGCCGATTGTTGCGATTTCGATTTCCATGGTGTGTCACTCCAGCACCGAAAGCCGGCGTCGGGCGCCGGCGAGGATGCTCATCAACACTCCCAGAGGACAACAGCCTCCGACTATTCTCGCCGTATCGATTGTCTGCCCCGCCGTGGCTGGATAGTCAGCAGTCTGCCAGTATCCTGCGGGAGTTAGTGACGATAATTCTATCGCGTAGTGTTAAAAACTGCCGGAGTGTTCGCTTACCAGTCCTTGGCAGTTTGGGGACTGTTATTCAGTTCGGGGATGAGGCATGTAGGACATCTTTTAGACGTTGAATTTCAGGTAATAATCATTCCGAATCATCTCACTGAATTCTGATAATTCCCCCTCTGGAACTTCCCCGATTTCGAGTGACGCCGGATCGTCAATCATGTTACTCAGGAACACGATTGCTTTCCAGTACTTCCCGTCTTTCCCGAGGTCGTGGTCGTCGTCGCGGTCGGCTGCTATCGCGTTCGCCACCGTCCACATGTTGTACAGCAGTACGGCGTACCCAAAGAGAAACTGTCGGTGCTCAATCTGGCCCGATCCCGACTGTGGCAGAAACCGATTCTTGATGACGCGGTACGAGGTCTCTACACCCCATCTCTGCCGGAATTTCTCCGCCAGAACCTCCGCGCCGTTACGCTCATCAGTAGCGAATTCGCGCGGATCGCGGTTCGTGTAGAACTGTGTCAGCGCGTCGGTCGGGTCGTCGAAGTCCTCTTGCTGGAGGCGCGACTTCTTCTCTTCAGGCAGCACGAACATGTAGTCGCGGTCGTCCCTGATATTGCCCACGCCCCACCGGAACATGTTCCAGTC
>JAQCMZ010000418.1 GCA_028274825.1 Haloferacaceae archaeon | reverse complement strand
TCGACGGCCTTCACCCTCGGGGGCATCCGTCGAGAATCGCCGATTCTCGTCATCACTCCTCGGTGATTTCCGTCCGACCCCTCACACTCGGCCTGTTCCGCCTGTAGACTTTCCAGATCACGTAAGCTGTCGTGGGCCGGGTGGCGCGGAGAGTTTTGCTCTCCGTGGCAGCGACTCACACGTATCAGGTGGTCGGGCTTGTGAAACTCATTCACTGCCTGCGAGTCTGGCAATTCGACGGAGAGCGACACGACACACCGGAGCGTACCATGCCGCATACAGCGGGATCTCGAAGACAGCGCGACAGCGTGAGTCGTGGAGCCGCTCTACGCGATGGCCCGTCGCTGATATCCCCCGCACAGACCATCTCCACCGTTGGGGATCCGATGGACTGTATGATGTTATCTCAAACGGCAGCCACATCCCGAGTGCACAGATCTGGCCTGTCGTCCCCGCCCGGACCCGGCGGCGCTGGCATTTGACTGCCGTGACGGTTGGCCCCCAGTCGGGCCACTGGCGGACATCGACGAACACCTCCCAGACATCCTCAGCGTCGGCATCAACCGTTGCCGAAACGTCCAATCTGAAGCCGTGAGGCCCTCGTGTGATCTGGATCGCCATACTGTCACTACCGCCGTGACCCACGAGATTGTTTTCATCGCTCGCGATTCGACCCGCTACCGGAATAGTGAGCGTGAGTGTGAGTGTGAGCGTCAGCGATTTGAGAGGATACGAGTCGGTGGTGTGTATTCGGTTTGCCCGGGGGTCTCACGGCGGGGGCACGACAGAGACTCCCGGCCAGGCTCGTCGTGGGTAGCCGACACCGAATCCCGGGGTCAGCCAAATGCGCCGAGACTCGACTGAAGATCGCGGCTTTCTTCGCCTGTTTGCAGTTCGAACCCGACCAACTCACGCATGTCTACCGCATACGATGAGTTATTCCTGTCAAGAACGAGGAGACGACCCTGCGTTCCGCGAACGGTCCCGGTGGCCATCACCTCGGTCAGTGGCTGATCGTCGAGATCTGCCCCGTGAGAAAACTGGTACCGCTCGATAACGTCGAACCCGGAGAGGAGTCGTTCCCATGCTTGTTCATCGACAGATTCGTGAAGACCCTGCTGTTTGGTGGGGACGCGTATTCTGTCCGAAATCTCTGTAGCAAGATTCGCCTCGATCTCTCTGGCGATCCGTCCGTTAGAGACGGTCCTGATATGTGCGCCTCTGTCGGCGCCCTGCTCACGCAGGCGCGTCTCGAGCCGCTCACGCCGGGTCACACCCACTTTGAAGACGTCTGGCGCGAAGGCGGCCAAGTAAACCGCGTGTGAGTCATAACAGTCCATCTCGTCTTTCAAACACGTTCCTGTACATCGTGCACAAACCCACACGTGAGAGTGATCCTGACAGTACGGCGCATCGTCGGCTGCACAACTCAGGTGTTGTCCCTCGTGCAGTGTCCCAGCACAGTGCCGCCCGTCTAATGTGTAGGATAACCGCTTGCCGGGCGATAACTCGATCCGTCCCAGCCCCTCATTGTCACTGGTCATCAGCGCTGGAGCCGACTGATCGTACCCGACAACTTGCACATGTTTCCGTAGGCGCGCTGCCTATTAGGATCTGTCCCGACAGTTCGACAGGCTGAACAGGGTGATTACCTCGGTGTCGTCTGGGGGATCGACGATTTCCGAAATGACGAGACACGGCGATTCTCACAGTGAAGTACCCCGCGCACGGTGGCGCGGGGCGTCCGTGTTTACTCCGGCAGTGCTGAGCCAACGGAGTTTAATTTCTCTCGCGCTTCCATCGGTGGTTGCGCCGACGTTCCGTGTCGGTGAACACCCGA
>JAQCMZ010000407.1 GCA_028274825.1 Haloferacaceae archaeon | reverse complement strand
TCTCACTGAATTCTGAAAACTCTCCCTCGGGGACTTCCCCAATTTCGAGTGACGCCGCTCGTCGTCCGGTCGGAGTACCCGAAGGTGGACAACGTGGACGTGCCGTGGTGGTGGAGCCGAGACGACCAAGCGCAGCTGCGCCACCGCCTGGAGAAGCTCATCGAGGGCGACGTCTCCGAGTTGGAGACTGTCGATCACAGCGTGGTCGGCGGCTCCGATGGCGACCGGTCGAGACCGCGGTGTCCGGACTCACCTGCGTCGGGAACCGCTCGAAGGACGGCTTCGGAGAGCGTCGAGTGAAGCCCGTCACTCCAGATGAACCCACCCTCAACAAACAGATAGAAAGGCCGAACTCGGAGCAGTGACAACCGAACACTGACCGGCAAGGATTCCGCAGCGTCTTGATCGGTCAGACTGAATACCGGAGATCACAGTGCCAACAACTGTTACCGAACACTGAGACGCACAAGACGCCAGTAGTCGGCGGCAACGCGACTTGGCTAACGGGCGCGGTGGGATTCGAACCCACGACCGTCGGATAACCTCCCTCAACAGAGACACTCTTGAGGATAGAAGTCCGACGCTCTATCCGGGCTGAGCTACGCGCCCACAGTCGCTACATTCATAATACTCTATTCGACGACAAATAGGCTACGACTAGCACACGTCAGCTGCCCACGTAAGCGGGCTTGTCGGTAGACTCGCGAGTGTCGCGCTCCCAACCGAAACCCCCACGCCATCTCCGTTCGCAGAGATGGCTTTCTCAGGTGGCTTCTGGCACGGGAGTCGGAAGGACTCGGTCAGCGGTCCCGACTTCTGAGCTGGCTGACGGACAGCCCGTCTCGCCGACCACCTCTGGGCCTGTGACGTCTGTTATCGGATACACCGAACTCGAGTAACTCTCCCGCGCTTCCTTCCACGGTGACAGCCGGTGGGCTTCCGCGCTGGTCCCACCGTGATTTTCCGCCTTTCAGCCAGGATACCCTCGCAGAGTGTTCTGTCGGATAGCAGTCTCTGAGTGACGGGTGACTGACACTGGTTGTGAGACCATGCGGCTCATCGGTTCACAAACCGAGTTACAGTCGTTCTGCTCATCCGACTATCGCAATTCGACAGGGCACAGCAGTACACCCCGTTCGTTCTGACGGGAGACCCCGTTCCTGGTGGTTCGAAGCTCTTAATTCCGTGACTCATAGATGTTTGCTCAATGCGAGTTATCGGAACCGTCGGTCTTCCCGGTAGCGGTAAAGGGGAGGCAGCGACGGTCGCCCGCGACAAAGAGATTCCGGTCGTGGTAATGGGCGACGTTATCCGCGACGTGTGCCGGGATCGCGGGCTTGACCCAGCCGAACACCACGGACAGGTCGCCCAGCAGCTGCGAGAAGACGAGGGCCAAGCTGCCGTCGCGAAGCGTTCTTTACCACAGGTCCGGGACTCTCTCGACACAGCCGACATTACACTCATCGACGGGCTGCGTTCACCCACAGAAGTAGAGGCATTCAACTCAGCCTTCGGCGAAGAGTTCCTGTTAGTATCAATCGAGGCGCCGTTCGAGCTTCGGGCGGAGCGACTGGCCGACCGAGGTCGTGACGCTTCTGACACCGATCTCGAGACGCTGCGGACCCGTGACGAACGCGAACTTGCCCTCGGAATCGGAGATGTCATGCAATCAGCCGAGCTCACGGTCGACAACAGCGGTGGCATCGAGAGCTTTCACGCGAGCGTCAACCGATTATTCGAGGAGGGTGCCTCTGCCGCCGTTGACGGAGTGATTCGGCCCTCGCAGAGTGAATTCACAGACGGGTCAGAGTCGCCCGAAGACGACTCGGGAGAGACAACGCTGTGATATACAGTATCGACGTTCAGATCGAGGCTATCGTCAACGAAACCGAAGTTACGGATCGCGTCAGCGACGCTGTCGAGAATCTCTTCCCAAAAGCCGAGTTCGAGTACGCGGCTGGAACGTTGACGGCTGAGACACACTCACTGGACGCCTTCTCGAACCTGCTTCACGAACAGGAGATTCTCGATACAGCGCGACGAGAGTTTTATACTAACACTACCGCTACTGGATTCTCCTTTGCACTGAAAAAGCAAGCTGCATTCCAAGATGTCATCAACTTCAGTGTGGGCAAACCTGACGAACTCGGCGATGTCGCGGTTGATGTCACCGTTCGAGAGCCAGAAATTGAAGAATTTATCGACCACATCGCCCCACCGACGGAAGACGGACAACCGGTCGAGCCCGACGAGCGATAACAAACACCCTGGGCCCGAAAGCCAGATTTTCGGGGTGCTGTAGATTTTATTCGGTGCCTTCGTGTCTCGTCACGAGAGACCAGTCGCCGGCGACAGTGAGATTCCCCTGGTGTGACTCCCGAGAGAGTCGAGTACTCGACGTGTGAAGCCCGTAGTGATCCAATCGAACAATCTCGCGATGAGCTGTGGACAGGTGCCTCACTACCAGTGTACAGGCGGTACAAGGCGACTACCCCGGGGCCTGACTCCATAGGTTCACCTGAGAGTGTTCTCATCATCGAGCGCTGATAGGTTGGAGACAGAGCCAGTCGTCACGGTCGTCTTAGTCATCGGTATGTGGTCGGTCAGGATCTGCTAGACTCGGGAGAGACAACCCACAAACCCGGTCACGGTGACACAATTGCGGGCGTCGAGGGATTTTTGACTTGGGGAGTCAACCGTCGTTTCATGACGCGCGGGGACACAGCTCTTGCCGAAAAACGAGTGTACGATGCCACTGCTGGGACGACGGATCTGTATCTGGCCGCCAGCGCCGGTATCGTTCGAGTGACCGTCTCGGATGACACAATCGGCGAGTTCAGTCTCGTGTCTCGAGAACCCAGCCGCGACGTGACTGCAATCGGGAGAGGACAAGACCAGCACGAGCAGGTTCGTCGGATTGGAGTCGCAGCCGACACTGACGTCTCAGTCACCGAGACTGATGGCGCATTCGAGCCGGTAGCGACGGGATTCGGTCCAGCCCAGGAGATCAGCTCCCACCAGAGCGATCTTATCGCGGTCGGTGACGACGGCACTATCGCCCGGCTTCCCGAGGCCAAACCGAAGGCGACGTGGGATCACCTCGGAGAACTGAGCGAGGTCCGTGCTGTCGAAGGGTCGCTGTTAGCCACCCCAGACGGTGTCTATCGGATTGCGGACGGCGGCTTACACTCTGTTGGACTCTCTGACGTGAACGATATTGACGCCATCGGGGTGCCGCTTGCGGCGACACAGACAGGAGTGTATCAGCTCGGAAACGGCTGGATGAAGCTGCTCGAAGGGCGGTTCGATCGCGTAGCTAGTGACGGGGGTGAACACGTCTGTCTTTCCGGACAGGCGGACGATGGAGACCCGCGGACAGTTATCCACAGTGGTGCCGATTGGGTATCTGGGTGGAGTAAACGTCCATTACCAGTCGAGAATCCAGCTGCAGTAATCAGGTATGGTCGGGGCCTTGTCGCCGCAGCGACAGCAGACGGAGTCGTCTGTGTCGACACAGGTGAAGGGTGGCGACAACGATCCATCGGGGTCAGGGGGGTCACTGGACTGGCAGTTGTGACCCGTGGTGAGTAGTGCCACTCAACAGCCGTACCGACCCGCAGGGACCGATTCGAGACACAATCTTCAACCGGGGATCACACAGATCTCGTCGGTGGCGGCCGTCCCAGTGAGCGGTCAGATACTCTCTATCGTCGGCTCACAGCGAGACCAGCACGCAAGCACGCGGTTATTTATATCTGAGAAAGTGCACGAGTGTCTCGTCAAACGGCAGTTGAAAACCTATCTCACAGGCCTAAAAGCGGCCGGTGAGACGAGAGCGTTACGTTCACTCCTCTCAAGCGGTCTTGTGAAAACACCTCGGGCGTGAGTGAACAGAGCGGCTGCTGGGAGTACCACACTCCCGGCACGATCTCCTGCAAGCCGTTGAGCCAGCGAACGAATTAAACATGACTTCCTCTCACTGAGCCGTATCGTGGGATTCGGCCGCAGACAATCCTCGCACTCGCGCTCTTGCGGTCACTCTCGCGAGAAGCCCCCGGCAGTCACGCGGGTTCGCCGACGACCCGTCAGCTACGCACAGTCTGCCGTGTGGGTGTGGCGGGGTGGAGCACAGGATCCGCCGAGTGGTGCCCTCCATGAGTAGGACTCGTCGAACGGGCGGCAAACAGCGTAACCAGCAGGCCGGGGCATCGAATCGGCCCCACTCACCTCTCCGTTTCGTTACAGCCACCGAGGGGGAGTGCGGAGGGTACCAACGCTGGTCGGGCTGGGACAGTGTATGAGTTGAGGAGACCCAGTTAGTGCCGTCGTGAGCGTGAGCGGGGTTCTCTTGTCGCCCCAGCGTGGCGCCTGTCTCGATCCAGGTTCTGTCTCGGAGGGATTAATCCGGGTGAGTGTTGTCCGGGGGCGACACAACAGAAGTGCCAGCTTTATTCGCCCCTGTGGGGGTGGGTTTTCGCCCCGATTTCTATAAGAGTTAAACGGCCGCCGGAGTAGTCTATGATATGATCGTACCGGGGTCAACGAGCCAGTCGCTGGCGGCGTCCCTTGCGGAGCGGATCGGCAAGCCATTGACGCCGGCGTCTTACGAACGGTTCCCCGACGGGGAACAGATTGTGTCAGTGCCAAGATTCGAGTCTGACCACGCGATAGTGATCGCTGCCACTCTAGACGACTCATCGTGGGTGGAGTTACTCCAACTACAGGACGCAGTTCGAGAAGCTGGCGCTACCACCATTACTACGGTTCTGCCGTACATGGGATATGCCAGACAAGACGAGGCATTCAAATCCGGACAGCCAGTCTCCGCCCGAGCGATGGCTCAAGCCATCTCTACGGGTACTGACCGGGTTGTTGTGGTGAATCCGCACGAACAGACGATTACGGATTTTTTCACGGTCCCAGTAGCGGTGGCTGATGCATCAGAGATGTTAGCTGACCCGTTACCGCGATTGACAGAGCCGTTGTTTCTCGCGCCGGACAGCAGCGCGACCACTCTCGCTGAGGAAATCAGAGATGCTTACGGAGATGGAACGGCTGACCACTGCGAGAAGCACCGCAACCGCGAGACCGGGGCTGTCGACGTGACTCCGGCGGAGACTTCCGTCACGGGACGAGACGTGGTTCTCGTTGACGATATCATTGCCACCGGGTCGACGATGAGCAAGACCATTAGCGCTCTTAATGGAGCGAATCGGATTTTCGCCCTCACCATTCATCCACTACTCGTCGGGAATGCACTGACTAAACTCAAACGAGCCGGCGTATCGCAAGTCGTCGGGACGGACACTGTCGAGTGTGCTGTGAGCGATGTCACAGTCGCTGCCGCCGTCGAGAGGACACTGTAATCAGAGTCAGACAGAAGCGTCACACTCGATCAAGTTGCCGTGCGATCTCAGCCGGTATCTACTGCTAGTCGGTGTCTGCAGTCACCGGATTCCTGCAGGAAGTTTTTTTATCGGCTGGCGTCGTGAGCCTTCGTATGCCCGAAGACTGTCCGTTCTGCGGGATCATCGCCGGAGAGATTCCCTCTTATACCGTGTATGGAGACGAAGACGTGATGGCGTTTCTGGACGTGAATCCATTAGCTCGCGGGCACACTCTGGTCGTGCCGAAAAAGCATCATCCGCGGGTGAGCGGGATTCCGGCGGAGACGACTGACGCCGTTTTCCAGACGGCTGGGCGATTATCCGGGCGGGTGGCCACTGCGGTTGATGCTGACGGAACGACAATCGCCGTGAACGATGGCCCCGCCGCCGGCCAGGAAGTCCCGCATGTTCACGTACACATCGTTCCACGGTTCGACGGCGATGACGGTGGCGCGATCCATTCGCTCTTTCGGAGTCAGGCGTCAGTATCTGACGAGGAACTTCAGTCTGTTGCCGAGGATATCAAAGACGGTGACTAATCGTCGAACTGGCCCCGGGGAGTGAACCTCGCCAGACGCCCGTCGAATTGAAAGGGGATATCAGAGTTATTTGCGCCGAGACGGCAGGATCCTACTGTGTCGTTTTACACAGTGAGACATCACCCTAATCTGAGATACTTCTCCAACTAGCGGTGAGGTTCCACGGGCATACTCACTCACAGAAGTTGTGTGTGTTCTGGGTGGCAACGACAAGAGAGAATACGTACTTCGACTGCTCACTCGTCTCAATTCACCGAGAAATGCCGGTGATGATCAAGCCCGTGCCCTGAGAGGGTCTTCACCCGGGACACGACGCGGTGGAGCGCGAACCGTGTCAGTCCGGTTCCCGACCGAGAGAACGGATGTCGTCTCCCGTCAGAGTATCGTGTGTGTCCGCCTCACGGACACGAGAGTGGAAATATCAGATCAAATTAGTGTTTGTATTCTGAACGCTGACAGATTCACCCTCGTGCTGAGTGGGCGTTCTCTTCAAGACGCTGAGATTACCGAAAATTGCTGTCTGTTAGGTGCGTCGTGGAGCTTTCTGACGGATTCTGCTCTGTGATATCCTGTTGAGGTGGCTTGAGGTGGCCCCGCAGTGCGGCTTTGAGCTCTGGAATCACCTGATGTGTCTCCAGATACGTGGCCAGCGCGAGATCCTGCTCGTCGATTCCAGGATGATTGAGAATATCGCTTCGGGGGCGCGCTCCGCAGAGCCATTCGGTGAGTGTCTGTTGATCGGGTTCCGACAGCGGCGACAGTCCAGTTACACCGCATCGATACAGCAACTTGATTGCCGTGATGGATGAGATGTCCGCTGCCTCTGCTGCGGGGGCGACTGCCATCTCCCGGGTATACTCTTCGATGACTGCTGTGGCCGTGTCAGGAGAACACGGGAGCGCTTCCCGGTGGTCCTGGAGTCTGGCGCTGAGATCTGTTGTGGTGTCGTCAATCGGATGCACATCTCGGTTCTGTTGTTGTGTGGTGAATTCCATGCCTTCTGCAATCTCCGCGAGACCCATGCCGTAGTCTGACAGAGGCCCCAACTAAAATCCACCTAAATCCGTCTGGAACATATCGCTGAGACCTATCGGTTACCGGTTAGTTTTGGCCGGCAGTGTCGCTGAGATCTCCCCAACGAGCCCTGGAATTAAGTATTCGACCAGGACGAAATTCAGCATGGAATGAGTCAGGCACGACAGTCAAACTGTCCAGAATGCGATGGTCAATTACGGTCGACGGATGCTGAAACGGTGTGTGGAGACTGTGGGTTAGTTGTCGAGGAATCCCGGATTGACCACGGTCCAGAATGGCGATCCTTCCCAGACGATGAGACGAGCCCCGAGCGAACCGGGGCGCCACTGACGCGGTCACGTCACGATCGCGGCCTTTCGACCGAAATCGGAAAACCGACCCGCGTTAAAGGTCGAAAGCGCAGGCGACTGGCCCGGATGCGCGTCCAACATAATCGAACGCAAATTGGCTCGAAACGCGAGCGCAATCAGGTGTACGCGTTCACCGAGATTCGGCGGTTAACCGGCGTTCTCGGCTTACCACAGTCGGTCCAAGAGCAGGCGTGCTCACTGTTCGACTCCGCACAAGAGGCGGACCTCCTCAGAGGCCGCTCACTGGAAGGGTTCGCGGCTGCCTGCACGTACGTCGCCGCCCGGGCAGCCGGTGTTGCACGAACTGTCACAGAAGTCTGTGATGCAGCGAAAGCAACACGTGAAGAGCATCGTGCCGCCTTCGACGCAATGAACCGGGAACTGGGACTGTCAATCGGTCCGGTCGATCCCGTAGAGTATCTCCCCCGGTTTGCCTCGGATTTAGACCTTTCTCCGGAGGTTGAACGGCGGGCGAGTGAACTCGTTCAAGAAGCCAGAACGACTGGGATTATCTCCGGGCGAAACCCCGGCGGGGTTGCTGCAGCGTGTCTATACACCGCAGCCGTAGAGTTCGAGATCGGACTCACACAGAAAGCAGCCGCAGATGTGGCCGACGTTACGCCGACTACCGTTCGGGGGACGTATGCTGCTCTGACTGAGTGATTGCTCAGACACCGTCGTTGGACGATCCTGGAGTCACCCCCCGAGAGATCTGGCTCACCGGGAGCAGATACAACACGCTCCAGAGAGAGTGAATTCCCGAGTAGGCCTAGCGCACGTGAGAAGCCGTAGCGATCTACAGAGAAACACGGTGAGTGGCCTGGGGCTTGACTCTGAGACAGTTCACAGGCGGTCGAGGCGGATGCCACGGGGCTTGACCCCGTGAAGCCGACAGTTGATGACTCAAACAACGCTCAACAGCAAGGCCGACTCCCCCGCAATAAGATCAATATTCATCAGATAGTGGCTTTATATGTGAACTACGATGGAC
>JAQCMZ010000403.1 GCA_028274825.1 Haloferacaceae archaeon | reverse complement strand
ATTCTGGAAATTTCGTTTCCAGAATTGACCGTTCAGTCTCGCTCAGAAAGACATCAGGTGAGTAGTATGTCTCTCCCCGAGCAAGTTCCCGCAACTCCACACCTTCCACGCAATCACCGAGTAGACACTCAACAAGACCTCCATACGTTCCCACGTTTCTAGCCGACGTTCCTCGATTCGGCATCCAGTTTTCAGCACCTTGTGCCAGTCTTCGATCGTCCATCGGGCGCGACAGGACTCTACCACACTCAGCGAGTCATTGAACGTAGCGACCGATTCAGTAGTGAGTGCTGATCGATGACCCCCGTTATGCGATGTGTCTGTGGATCGACTCCGATCGTCGAGTGAATCTTGACATCTTCGAGATCCGTGGTAGAATTGCCGATGTCACCGAGTCCTTCCTTTGACGGATGTCTTGGGAACACAAGCTCGGTCGTGTCAGAGATGACTAGAAGCTTTTCCGTATCACGGACGCGTGAGCGTTGTTCTCGCTTGTGAGCGGAGAGGATCTCGTCTGGATCCACACGCTCGTTATCGCAAAATCGGTACGTAGCCTCTGTGGAGGCCCAGTCCTCGCAGGCGTTAGGGATCGACTCGGCAGGTGCCCTGCCGAGCCGATCTCCGACCTGCATCAATCGGTCAGTGAGCCGTTCGTCACCAAACTCAGCCGACTTGAACTCCTTGCGAACTGTGCCAGAGACGTCCGTTTGACACAGTTCAGCCTCTTCTACATCAGCTCGCCGGCTTTGTGAACCGCTCTGCATCTTGGCCACAGGTTCCACGAACTACGGCGATAGAAGTTGTGGGTAAGAGACAGGGCTGAAGCCGTGGGTTTTCCCCTCTGAGTTTCTATAACTCAGAGTCCCCCGACGGGAGATATGAGTAACGGCTGGTTGGCACAGCCCGGAGTCTTCCTGTTCGACCGCGAAAGCGGGTCGTTCAACACGAGAGAACAGGGAGTCTACAAACCCTAATATCCCAACGCTCGGGATTCACCCGCTTTGGCGGGTGAGGATGTCAAATCTCTTCAGTTGGTGCGCACCAATAGGGTTATGACGCACATCATAGTAGGGTGTGTATGGCACGAGAACGGGACGATAGCGGGCAGTTCGTCGAAGAGATCGCCCCGGAGGACGTGATCAGGGTGCTTCGAGAGAGCGATTCGCCCATCGTGACGGCAAAAGAGGTTAGTGAGACGCTTGGCTGTTCCGCGGAGACAGCTCGACAGAAGCTACTCGCACTCCGAGATCGGGGAATCGCCACGCGTCGGCAAGTCGGCGCCGGGGCTGTTGTGTGGTGGCTCACCGACGACGCAGCGGCGCGCGAAGCGGGTGACGAGCAGGACATCGACCCGGACGACCCGCTGTTCAGTGGCGACCCGCTGCTCGCCCCCGGGGATCCCGTCGATGAAACGGAGATCGACGACGTCCTCTACAGCGAGGGGTGACACGTGGGCGGCCCTAATACCCCACGAGCGACGGCGCTATTCATCGATACCGGCGCTTTCTACGCTCGTTTCGTCGAGACAGCAGAACGCCACGAGCGGGCGACAGCGGTCTTCGAAGCAATCGGATCGGGAGACGCAGTCTATCGTCCGCTGTATACGTCGACGTACGTGCTTGACGAACTGGCGACGCTCACGCTCAGTCACGGCGATCACGCCGCAGCGATAGAGGCCGTCAAACGGGTTCGAGAGTCACCGACACTCGTCATTCATCCTGACGAGACTGACTTCAACGCCACGTACGAGCAGTTCACCCAGTACGACGACCACGAAATCTCCTTCACTGACCATATGAGTGGCGTACTCGCCTCCGAGCGCGACATTGAACACGTGTTCACATTCGACCCCGGTCACTTCCGGACGCTCGGCTTCACCGCGATCCCGCACGACACTGCTGACGGGTGAGACCCTCCGCGGAATGGAACCGGAGAACACCTGAAAATTAATTCTTGAGTGGAATAGCAGACCGTGCCAGACGAGGCTACGCTAGCTACACTCCGCCAACCGCTGCAACTCTCTACTCATTCCACGTAAGCTGGTCAACGGTTGGAAACTCAGCTTTTGCTGTCTGAGGCGGATTATAGTATCGGGATTTGATATCGTAGTACCCGAATTCGGGAGGGAGACGAGCACACGCCGTTGCCAGACGTTTGTCTGCAGTGTGGGTGATTACGTCGAACAATCGAACTGCCAACCCGACCAACGATGCATCCCGCCAGTTGTTCGTCTCTGGATACTTGCTTTGCTGGTTGAGAAACGCATCTGTAACGACCCGAGCTTTCTCAACCGGCCCAGCACTAGTATCACACCTGTGTGTCCGATCACCGGGTAGCGGTGTGGCGACTCGAAGCCGCCCCTCTTCGATAGCTGCATCGAGGTACGGATTCGTCGGTGAATCGGTATGTCCAGTACCCGCCAGTTCGTGGGAGACCGCTGCTGGAACCCAAATCTCTGTTTCGGCTTCCGCAACGGCACTCTTAAGCGATTGTAAACGCGGACTGGGGTGCTTCCCTGAACCAACTGAAGTCAGCAGGCGAGACGTACGACGACCTGCTCGAAAACCTGATTCAGGAGCACAACCGGCGGCAGCTCGCCGAGAAGGCCCGCGCTGTGCGCGAGGCCGACAAGGAGGAACTCACGCCGCTTGATGAGCTTTGAATCCTTCTCGGCGAGGACGCCCGTGAGTACCTCGCTGCTCTGGATAAGAAGTGTGAGGTTCTCACGGCAGCCCGTGGTTTTGGTCGTAGCGCTCGACCCACTCTCTCCACCTGTTCTGGTCTGTCATATACCTGACCGCACCTTCGGGTGTGCGTGTGGAGAACCCCGTATCGTGCTGTCGTTGAGAATGGTCACTCGGTAAATAGAGTCGGTCGATATGACACTGGCCGTGTGCAGTATCAACTCGTACAATATCGACATTTTCACCCTCCTGCTGGCGAATGTATATGTTCACGGCGAAATCGTCGGGATATGTGGAACCAGGAGGATCTCGCCGAATAGCGATGTGGACTTCGTATCCCGAGTGGGTGCCAAGCGTCGGGTTCTCTGTCGTACGGTTCTCTGCGTCGTCGATTAGGTTTGTGCTGTTATTATCATTTTCATTATCATCATCATCTGTCATCGTATCACGGAGATA
>JAQCMZ010000401.1 GCA_028274825.1 Haloferacaceae archaeon | reverse complement strand
TACTGGCAGTGGCGGGAGGGAGAGAAGGTCAAGTCAAAATATAAATCGCCAGTCAATCCTGAGGAGTAAGCCGACAGCTGCGGTTATTTCGGAAGATTGCACCCCCCGTGTGCGATATGATTTCGGTCGCTTTCCACGGGGGACCCCGTATGCGAAATGAATTCGATGCCGGAGTCGTCGACTCTTGACGTCAGTTACCCTCGAAGAAATCGTCTATCTGCGCGTTGACAACAGATTTAATCAGATCCTCCTCGTGTTCAGCACCCTCAAGTCGGAAGTCAGTCTGGAGGGTCTCGGCGACCACCTCCGGATCATCGACAAATGTGTATTCCTTGTGGACACCACTGCCGTAGCCGCGCCCACGTTTCTCGGACGTAATGAAATTGTAGGTCTCAGCTTCATTCATATATCGCAAATAGGAGTCGCGTGATTTTTCATCAGCATCGAGAATGTCGGTGAGATACTGGTACACCCGGTAGGCAACCGTACTGGGGACAGCATTCAAATTGCGCTGCGAGTGGACAGGAACAATCGCGGTGGCGTAGAGTGAAAGTTTCTTTTGCGTCGATAGGCCCTGCATCTGCGTCAGCGTTCGGTCCCGTTCGGCTTCTTTCTGGGCGTCGCGAACGTGCTGTTCACGAACCGTGTCTTCTCCTCCCCTGTCGGCGATTTCACCCGCCTTTCGGAACAGATCTATCGCCTTCCGTGCGTCACCGTGATCTTGGGCAGCGAATGCGGCACTGATCGGAATAATTCCATCCTCAAGGACGTCGTCTTGGTACGCATCGCGGCGGCGTTCGAGAATCGCCTGCAGTTGATTCGCATCGTAGTCGGAGAAGACGACATCTTGAGGATTGAACGAACTCTCCGCCCGACCGTCGAGATCCTCCATGAATCGGGGATCGTTCGTGAGCGCAGCGACGGACACGTGGCCCTCTATGCGACCGAGCTGTGACGCTCTCGACAACTGGTAGAGCAGTTTCGAATACGCCGGTTCATCGTTCGGATCACGTTGTCGGCCCACTAGAAGATCAACCTCGTCAAGGATGATAATGACCGAGTCGAAGTTGTTGCTCAAGATCTCGTAGAACCGATCGAGTTTCTGGTCAGTTGAAACCCCACTCTCGGGGACGCCGACGTCGACGCCGGCTTCTCCAGCCGCGTTCTTCACGAGGCGATAGACAGCTCTGTCGTGCGATTTGATCGTCTGGCAGTTGATTTTGATGACGCCAAACCGATCTCCCTGCGAGTTCGCGAGTTCGAGAACCTGCTGGCAGACCGCATTGATGATGAGTGACTTCCCAGTTCCTGACGGTCCGTAGAGGAGCATATTGGGTGGACGATTCCCCTGCAGTGCCGGTCGTAGGTAGGTGATGATGTCGTCCAGCTGGTCATCACGACCGACAATCCGGTCTTCGTCGATGACGGCATCCGGGTCGAGAAGCCCCTTATCTCGAAAGACAGAATTTTGGACTCCCTCCTGAAGACGGCCTTTGATACATTGTGAGAGGGATTGTTATTCGTCGCCGTCAGCCATGTTTGCGCAGTTAGGTCGAAACTATAAATAAATATGGGTACCGTGTGCGAGGTTAAATCAGTCGAATTCAGTCGATAGAGAGTGTTTAGAAGAGGGTGATCGGTAGGACTCCGTGACCGCGGGCGAAATCAATTGGTCGTAGCAACCCCCCGTGTGCGATATGAAATGCCGGCTAGTTCATTGAACAGCCGTCAATGCCGAGGCGGGTCAGAAGAACTCGGTGGAGGCACCCCCCGTGTGCAAGATGAAACTTGACCTCCTCCTCCGCGTGAACGCGGAGGAATCCCACCACGGGATTTCAGGCCCAGCGTTGCGGCCTGTTGGTTTCAAGACGCATACGTTCCACGCGTCTCCTGCTGGATTTCAGCATCGGCGTGGCTGTCTTGTGGCCCGATCAAAGAGGCCCCATCCGTAGCCGAGTCATCGTCACCGGCCTTCTGCCGGGAACTCCGGTCGCTTTGGCGGTGACTCTCCCCACTACGGTAGCGGTCTGCAATGTTTATCGCCCCGTTCACGTCGGCTTGATACTCACCGAGCCAGCAGTCGTCATTCGAGCAACGAAACGTCGGCTGTCGTGGCCGATACCCGTGTTCACCGCAGGCGTGGCACGCTTTTGAGCTGTTCCGTGGATTCACCGTCTCAACGGGAATCCCCTTCTCGGCGGCTTTGTAGCGAATCTGTGCGTGGAGCTTTGCAAAGCCCCACCCGTGCAACCGCCGGTTCATATACTCGCCATAGTCCATATTCGCGCGGATGTACGTCAGGTCTTCCAGCACCAGTATCGGGTTCTCGACAGATTCGGCGTACTCCACGACCTCGCGGGTCACACGGTGGAACACATCCTCGATCTGGTCCCACAATGCGTTACCGAACGAGTCTGCGATTCGCTCGCTGCCACGCTTCTGCAGGCGTTGTTTGGCGGTGAAGTAGGTTTTGCGGAGCCGACGAACGGTCTTGCCGTCGTCGGCCCACAATTGGGGGCGAATCGGAGAACCGTTCTCGTCGCGGTGACACACCGTGACGAGGCTCGCTTCCCCGATGTCCACGCCGATGGGCGTTTGCTCGTTGGCGAACGCCGCAAATTGGTTCTCCACGTCGCGGGCAGCGGTGACGTGGAGATACCACGTTCCGGCCCGCTCGAACAGCCGACTTTCACCCATCTCAGCACCGTCTGCGTACACCGCTTCGAGCCATTCCCGCTGGTCGGGATTGGCGCGTGCGGGTATCCAGAGGTGGTAGTCCTCGTGGTACGGGATTTTGACGTACCACTCGATAGTGTTCTGTGGCTGGTGGTCAAGTTGCAGTCCCTCGTTGGTGAACCGCACCGGGTGATCGTCGTGCAAGTCGTCGGCGTCGTAGCTGTTGTGAAGTTGTGGGACGTATTTCTTGAGGGCGTTTTTCGCGTAGTCGCTCAAGTCGTACTCAACAACCACGTCGTTGGCGGCTGACTGTGTATCACAGCCAGCGTCGAAGGCAGCCTGAAGCGCCTGCTGGTACGCGTCCCGCGTCTCACGAAGTTTCTGACGCTTGTGGGCAGTCGGATCCACAAGTTTCAGTTCGAGTGTTTTCGTGACCTCGCCCATCGTCGTCGTATTCTACTTTCAGTCGGGAGAGTCATATAGCTCGACCATCCAGAGTGAAAGTGAAACAGTGGAAAATCCGGCACTGCAGTAGAACGATAGATTGGCAGACTCTGCTGCCCGCTCAACCCCCGCCTGTTCGCTCCTCAGTTTCGACAGGGTGTCGGAACACTCGTCATTCACGGGAAGACAGAGTATGCGATCGGTTCTCTATCACACGTTGTCTTGATCCGGCAGTACCGAGAATATCTCTCAACGATCCCGAGTGAGATAGAATCACGTCGGTAGGTCACCCCCACACCCCGTGTGCGATATGAATTTGACGAGAGGGTAGGTAGAGACGACCCATCCGAGGAACTCGGGATTCGGCTAGAGAACCCACGAGAAGACGTAGAACAGACGAACACGCCCAGCTCACGAGGGAGCAAAGCCACGGACGAGTTCGGTCGTGTCACGAAACGTACTGTTTCGTTTCGACCGACTCTAGTCCTAGTGCGGATTTAGTTGACAGAGTGGCTATGTAAAGGTTTCCCTAAAACATAGCCTATTCCGATATTGGTGCCTCTGCGTTCTCTTCTCCGTGATATCGTGGATTTCTGGTGTTTCGTGGTCTCTCTTCCCGACCACCCCCTCCCGTCGTCTCCCTGATTTCATATCGCACACGGGGTGTGGGGGTTCGACCTCGTTTGCTTCTTGATTAACCAACAAAACCACTCCGAACAACTCTCGTGTTGGTTAACTGTTCTCCGTGTTCGCGAACGCCGTCAACTCCGGTACCCGCGTCTCCGCGAGTTCTCGACGAATCTTCGACCGATCCCAACCAAGTGGTGACAGCACACTCTCGACAGCTCTGACGAGTTGCGTCTCGTAGTACGACGCATCGTACGACTCGCTCTCTTCGTGGGCTAACGCGACCCGCTTTCGCGAGCTCTTCTCGTCGTCGACAACTACGTACTCGATATCCTGTCCTGGGTGGATGG
>JAQCMZ010000400.1 GCA_028274825.1 Haloferacaceae archaeon | reverse complement strand
GCTATCGCGGTCGTGGGCTATCTCCTCTCGAGGACCCGCCCGGTAGACGCAGAACCACTGGCGACAGTCTCTATCTACGTTTTGTTGCCTGCACTTGTGTTCTACAGCCTCGCCACATCTGAAATTACTGCCGAGACAACGGCACTTTTTTTGATCGGTGTGGCGCTATTCACGGGTTCCATAGCTGCGGTCGCGGAACTGACGGGGCGTGTCGTCCCTCACTCCGACTCAGCGCTTGACGGCCTCGTTTTATCAACGAGCTTCCCGAACGTTGGGAACTTTGGCATCCCATTCATGATGTTTGCGTTCGGCGCGGTCGGGCGTAGTGCTGCAGTGCTGTTCGTAATCGGGCAGTCGGTGTTCATGTACACCTTCGGCGTCTACGTCGCCTCACGTGGTGAGGCGATTTCGGCAAGATCGATACTAGGTCGCATTAGTAAATTACCGCTCCTGTACGCGACAGCTGGGGGACTCCTTGCCCGCTATCTCGATATTGTCCCACCGGTTGGCAGCACAGCCATGGAGACGATACGGCTCACTGGTGACGCCGCCATCCCGGTCATGCTGTTGCTCCTCGGTATCGAGTTAGCGAACGTTGAGAACGTTATTTCCCTCCGGCGTGTAGCCCCGGGTGTGCTGCTGAAACTGCTCTTGGCCCCGGTATTGGCCATCGGCATCGCACTGGCTATCGGTCTCACAGGGACTGTCGGCCGCGTGTTTGTCCTCGAAAGCGCGATGCCGACCGCGGTAACGCCACTCGCGCTGGCTATAGAATTCGGTAACGCCGACCGAGGGTTTACCGCTGCCGAGTATATTGGGACGACAGTTCTTATTTCCTCCATCCTCAGCGTGATTACACTTACTGGATTCCTTGTTCTGCTTACGTCGCCGATCTCCCCGATTTGAGACGCCGTTCGAGGATGTATAACTGTTAGCAGACGGCCTTCATTTCAGGCGAGATTGAGACAGGAGGCCTAATAAGTACAGTAAGAACTAGGTTCTACTATTAGGACTGACCACCGTGCAAACGGGCTCAAAACCGACAACGCAACCGTACTATTATTACCCCTGGATGTAAATTTACGACAAGATTGAGCATGGATCACTCAAACTCATACAACCTGTATGAAGTCGACGAACCGGAGGTTCGTGACCGACTGGGTATCGGAATCCAGTTCCTGATGAATACCGATCAAGATGATACCCAGATGTTCGACCAGGGCATCATCCACGTCGACCCAGGGGAAGAGGTGACACGGCACGTCCATCGCTACAGCGGAGAGACGTTTTATGGGATGGAAGGCGAAGGGGAGATAATCATCGACGGCGAGCCGGTTCCATGTCACGCAGACGAACACCTCGTGTTCATTCCGCCGGGCGTCCCGCACTACCCACGAAACCCTGAAGACGCCGACGAGACGTTCCGTGCTATGTTTATCCACTCGCCCGCAGTCATCAACGGCGATACCTACACAGTCGATGAAGACGGAAACCCGATTGACGCCGAAAAGTAGTCGCGTTCGTACCTCACTGTTGGGCAGTGAGAACTCTGGTTCTCGACCCGACCCGCTGGCGGTGTATTCGAGTCTGGACGAGCGGGAGCTCCAGCGGAACAAGCAGTGTCACTCCCCGAAGCCGTAGTAAATACGTGGAAGGAGAACGGGGCGGCGTCCCCTGTGACATCCGATATCTTGGCCACTACCCTGCGCGGCGGTACACGTTCTCGGTGTACGTCTCTCCGCCAATCGTCGTCTTGTCCTCGTCTATCTTCTTGAACCCGGCGTTCTGGTAGAACTGGTTGCCGAGTTCATTTTCCGCAAGAACCATCGCTTGGATCCGGTCGGACCCCCGTTTGAGCAGCGTGTCGCGGACGGTCGCCAGGAGTTCCCGCCCGATTCCACACTCCCTGTGGTCCGGGTCAGTATACACTCGGAGAATGTGTCCCGTCCGTCGCGCCCAGATTCCGTGTGCGAACCCGACGATGTCACCGTCTTCCTCCGCGACGGCGACGATTGCGTCCTCGTTTTTCAATTCTTCACTCATCCTGTCGTCAGAGTACCACTCGTCGGCGACCTCATCTATGTTCTCCCGATGTGGGATGTCCGGGTAGTCGGCTTCCCAGGTGCGTTCCGCGACACGTCGTATGTCAGCGATGTCGCCCGGTTGTGCGTGTCGAATATTCATATGCCGGTCAACCCAATTTATATGAGGGAAGATAATTAAATGCTATGTGTGATTTTTTATACTATTCGGCGAGCTGGTCCCCGGGCAGTCTCAGAGTAGGCCCGCGTATCTGAGGAACCCTTGTGTCTGAAACCGCGTCTCGAAGTCTTCAATAGCCCCGTCGTATCCTTCTAGTGCGACGAGTTCCGCTCGAACGGCGTGTTCTGTCGCCTCAAGATCTCCGTGTTCCTCGTACAGTTGGGGAATCCGGCGCTCGAACCGGTCGAGTGCTGCGGCGGCTGCCTCTAATGCGGCCTCTGGATCTGGCCGAACGCCGAAGTGTGACATCGCCAACCGGTCGGCATCGAACTCGCGGAGATTGGTAATGGTCTCCCGAACCGCTTCAATATCAAAATGAGGCAGCGTCGACGGTGGAAGCCATCGTTCCATCCGGGGGTAATATGATCCAATGGCTTCGTTAGCAAACAGTGTCCCACCTTGGGGATCCCACACGGAGAGATGGTCCGGCGCGTGGCCGGGTGTCGATACCACGGAAACGGAGCGGTCGCCGAGATGGACTTCGGCACCATCGTTGTTGACACGGACGACGTTCTCAGCCGGAATGGGGTCTGGTTCACCCATCTTCTCGAAGTGAACGCCCATAGCGTCCCGACTACTATCGATCAGGGCTACCGGGTCCAGAAGGTGATCCGCCGTCGCCTCATGGATGTAGACGCTGACATCAGGATTCGCCTCAACCAGCGCGGCTGCGCCTCCAGAGTGGTCAATATGAACGTGCGAGATTACTGCGTGCTCTATGTCTGAGAAAGCGACACCTACGGATTCGAGCCCGTCACGGAGTATATCAACGCCGTTGGGATAGCCGGTCTCAACAAGTAGTGGTTCGTCGCTGTCGACAACGTATGCGGCCAACACCTCCGTATCGAACATCTCAAGATCGATAGCGTACACGTCGTCAGCAATTTTGAACGATTGCATCACTACACGCAGTCTTTGCTGAATATTATGTGTTCCGGTGAACTGCCTCGTATGTGTGGCTTTGCGGGGTCGACTCTCATTCTAGCGGAGCTGTGTCCGCGAACATAAAGCGAAGTTCGTTACCCTGACTAGTTGAAAATAAGTCTGTTAAGAAGATTGTGAACAATGCATTTTTATTTGAGAGTGACAAACCGTTCACATGGCTAATTTAAAAACTCAAGATGGGCTCGTACATCTTTACTACGGTCCAGGGAAAGGAAAGACGACGGCTGCGATGGGGTTGGGTGTTCGCGCACTTGGACACGGGCAGACGGTTACTATCCTCCAGTTTATGAAGGGCGCAGCGGAGATGCGCGAACAGTACGGCGAAGTGCAGTTGTTCAGGGACGTTCCCGGAGTCGAGGTCAAGCAGTTCCCGGCCGGTCACGCACGAACGCAGGCCGACCTCTCAGGATCGGAGCGAGAAACGCTTATGAAAGCACTCGAGACAGCCACCGACACGGTCGCATCAGCCACCCGAGACGTAGTCGTCCTCGACGAGTTGTTGACGCTGTACTCGCTTGACATAGCGGACGAGGAGTGCCTTCTCAACATCATCCAATCCAAGGAGACATCGGTCGAACTGATAATCACCGGGCGTGACGCGCCATCAAGGCTTGTCAACAAATCCGACTACGTGACTTATATGGGGGACATCAAGCACCCATTCCGGGACGGTTTTGGGCCGAGATCGGGTGTCGAGTACTGAACGTTGGCGGGTCAACGAAACGGAACTGGCAGTCAGACGCTCAAGTACTTCTGCCGCAGTTCGGGGTTTTCCTTGAGTTTGGCTGGCGTTAACGTGTCAACTATTTTTCCTTGATCAATAAAGTAGTGACGGTCGCTGACGTCCATGGCCATCACCACGTTCTGTTCAACGAGGAAGATAGTGAGGTTCTCCTCTTCGTTCAGCGTCTTGATTACTTCCTCAACATCACGGACGATGAACGGAGCGAGGCCCTCGCTCGGTTCGTCCATCAACATGATCTCGGGGTTACTGGCCAACGCCCGTGCAATGGCGAGCATTTGCTGTTCCCCGCCGCTCAAGTTTCGCGCGGCCTTGTCGTTGAGTTCCTGCAGGCGCGGGAAGTGTGACATCACCCGGTCCATCGACATCGGATCATCGGCGTTCTTGATTGCCATCCGGATGTTCTCCGATATTGTCAACCCTGGCCACACTCGACGCTCTTCGGGTACGTAGCTGATGCCACGGTTCGTTCGTTTGTGCGTTTCCAGCGAGGTGATGTCTTTATTTGCCACCCGCACCTGACCGCCTTGGATGAACGGCGGTTCCGCCCCCGCTACGCACCGCATAGTAGTCGACTTTCCAGCGCCGTTGCGGCCGAGCAACGAAACCACTTCTCCCCGTTCGATGTCTAATGAGACATCGAAGAGTACCTGTCCGGTGCCGTATCCGGCACAGAGGTCCTCAAGTTCGAGTAGCGCCATGTCAGACCTCCCCCTCTTCTTCTTTCATACCGCCAAGGTAAGCCTCTTGTACCTCTTCGTTGTCGCGTATCTCCTCGGGCGACTCCGTGGCGATGTGGGTACCGTTGTATAGGACGCTAATACGGTCACTTATTCCCATGACGACGCTCATGTCATGCTCAATGAGCACGATGGGAATGTCGAACTCCTCGCCGATGCTCTCGATGAGCTCCGCCGTCTCGTTAGTAGCCTCCGGACCCATCCCGCTTGTCGGTTCGTCCAACAAGAGCAGGTCTGGATCGGTCGCAAGAGAGATTGCGATGCCGAGGCGACGCTGGTCGCCATGCGAAAGATTTCTGGCGACCGTGTTGCGTTCTTCAGTGAGGTAAACCCGGTTGAGGAGGTCAGCTGCATCCTCTCTGTGGTTGTAGTCTGCCCGCGACAAGATGTCGTAACTGAAAAGCCCGAGGTCGGCAGTCTGTACCGCTATTCGGACGTTTTCAAGAACGCTCCGGTCGAAGAACATCTCGTTACTCTGGTAGGAGCGGCCGAGTCCGCGCTGGGAACGTTCCTCAATCGGCAGGTTCGTAATCTCGTCGCCTTTGAAGTAGATGGCTCCCTCAGTTGGGGCAAGGACGCCGGTCATAAGATTAAAAAATGTCGTCTTGCCGGCACCATTCGGGCCGATAATTGAGTGCATCTCACCCTTTTTTACGTCAAGGGATATCTCGTCGTTAGCAACGACCTTGCCGAACTTTTTGGTGAGATTCCGTACTTTGAGTATCGTTTCTTCGTCTTCGACGGGCTGTTGTTTCATTTTGATCGTCTCCGTCATATCAGTTCTCACCTGTGAGTTTGTTCATTACCCACATGCCCGCATCCTTGATAACGCCGTAGGCTCCTTTCTCGGGAGCAGACAGGACAACCACGACGAACAGCAGTCCGAGGCCGAACCGCCAGTGATGGCGAAGTTCACCGAGGCTCTCCATGCCGGTAAGTGAGTACTCGGCGAAGAACCACAGGAAAACACCGACCATTGGCCCAACGAAACTGCTTATACCGCCGAGTATTGCCATGATGACGACCTCCCCGCTGGTATGCCAAGTCAACTGACTCGTCGCGACACTCTGGTTGACGAGAACGAGTGTCCCGCCGGCCAACGCCGTGAAGACGGCGCTAATGACAAACGTGTGGATCTTGTATCGATAGGTGTTGATGCCGATGCTCCGGGCAAGTTGTTCGTTCTCGCTGATGACCCGGATCGTCCGACCGAACGGCGACCGCGCGATGCGGAAAAGGAGGTAGACTCCGACGACGAACAGCACTCCAACTGCCCAGTAGATGGGGAACTCTATGGAGCCGAAAACCACTCGTAATTGCCCCCGAAACGCCTCAACGAACGGTGGCAGCATGCCGCTCGAGAGGCCGTCGTTGCCGCCTGTGAGACCACCGGGGTCACTGTTGCCGATGAACCAGATGATTTCGCCGAAGGCGATGGTCAACAAAGCGAAATAGATCTCTCCCTTGTTGACGATGAGCCTCCCGATGGCATACGCGACAGCGCCAGCAGCCAACAGCGCGAGCGGGAAACCGAGGACGACCATCGCAGCACCGAGCTCCCGCATCGTGATAGCGACAATGTACATGCTCCCGCCGAGGAACATCGCGTGTCCAAAGGAAAGCAGACCCGCGTACCCGAGAAGGATATTAAACGCGACTGCGAACAGCATCCAAATAAGAATGTTTGAGGCGACGCCTCGAAACCCCATTAGTGTCTCGGCTATTGTCGGGAGAGCCACCACGAACGCAACTAGCCCTAAAATAAACAATGCTTCGAATTGTCGCGCGGTTCTGATCGACGTGCCGTTGACGATCCGCCTGAACTTCTCCGTAGTAGTCGGTCTCGTGTCACTCATAACGTGTTCCCTCAGTATCACAGCGGTTGACGGGCGACCGGCCACAGATACGACGGAGTCGGTTCATTCGAGGAAGTCCTCCTCTCCGAAGAGGCCGCGTGGTCGGTCAAGCAATACCACGATCATCAGGATGAATGGAACGATGCGTCGAACGCCGTCGATGGCGATCCATTCGAGCCCTGTTGTCAGGGCA
>JAQCMZ010000393.1 GCA_028274825.1 Haloferacaceae archaeon | reverse complement strand
TTCAGAGACAAGAAAAGACAGGACATGACACGCGTCGAGATCGGGTTTGCGGGGGAGACGCACAATTCACGAAACAACCGGAAGCGATCCGGCCAGGAGAGCCCTGATTGTGAATCATTCGGTCGTCTCAGTCCCGCCGTGTGGAACTTTCGGGACAGTTGTTCGGATGACTGAGATTCAGTAATCGGAGTTCGTCGTCGGGCTGGAGATACAGACGATACCGGCGAGAATCCGTTCACCGACGAGTCAAATACCTGCCGTGAGGACGACCCACGGAGCCACTGGCATGTCCGGGTTCACCTCCGGTAACCGTCCTCGGTAGTATCGGTTGCCCACAGCTGTAGCGGCTCGGGTGAGTACTGAAAATAGAACTGGCGCAGAGTGATTTCTCATATACCCCAACAGCCTCATTGGGAGCTCACCCTCTCCAGAGCGTCTGTTGTCTACAGGTCGAGTAGGGGGAGTGTCTCGGGGCTTGACCCCGAGGCAGTTCAGCAAAGCTGTGGGCATCCGCCTACCCGTTCTGTGAACGACGAGCATAATGTAGTGAAAAGGAATTTTCGTGGTGGGTGACTCAGTCCTGTCTTTCGGGGACGAGGAGTCACGGCCGAGAGATGCAGTCACTGTCGAAAACACCGGGAAACACCCCCAACAACCGGTTATGTGATTATTCCGGAGAGTAATTGGGTGCCTCATCGGTAATCATGACGTCGTGTGGATGTCCTTCCGTTTGCCCGGCTGCAGAGACCCGCACGAATGCTGCTTCCTGCTTGACCGCGGTGATAGTCTCGGCGCCAACGTAACCCATCCCCGAGCGCATCCCACCGACCAATTGATGAAGCTCGGACGCGAGTGTTCCCTTATACGGAGTCGCCGCCTCGACGCCCTCTGGAACGAACTCTTCTCCGTCGGTATCGTCTTTGAGATAGCGGTCACCACCGCCGGACTTCATCGCCCCGACCGACCCCATCCCGCGATACTGCTTGTATTTTTTCCCCTGCATCGTGATCACACGGCCAGGCGCTTCGTCGGTGCCCGCAAAGTACGAGCCCAACATTACCGCGTCCGCCCCCGCTGCGATGGCTTTGATTGCGTCCCCAGAGTAGCGGATCCCCCCGTCAGCGATCACCGGGATATCGCGTTCGGCCGCCACGTCTGCTACCTCGGCAACGGCGGTGATCTGTGGCATCCCGGCGCCTGAGACGACCCGTGTGGTACAAATTGACCCTGGACCGATCCCGACTTTGAGCCCGTCAGCGAAGTCGACACACGCTTTTGCTGCTTCCCGAGTACCAACGTTCCCGACGACAACGTCTGCCTCGATACTCTCGGTGATGTCCCGGGCAGCATCGATCACGTTGAGATTGTGTGCGTGAGCACAGTCAATAAATACCACGTCGACATCGGCTTCGTCGGCGCGCAGTGCACGGTCCATCTCGAACGGACCGACAGCTGCTCCGACCCGGAGTCGGCCCTCGGGATCTCGGGCCGCGTTCTGATACTCGCGACGCTCCAGAATCCCAGCCATCGTGATGAGCCCAACCAACCGCTCGCGGTTATCGACAATCGGGACTCGCTCTATCTTGTGATCGTACATCAGCTCCAACGCCCCTCGGGGGGTAACCTCGCTACTGGCCGTGATCACCTCGTCGGTCATCGCCTCTCTCACGGCGTCGCGTTCGCCGACTTCCAGGTACGGGCGAATATCCGTCGCCGAAATAATCCCTAATACAGTATCTCCATCGTCGACGACGGGTGCGCCTGAAACCCCCTGTTCGGTCATCATCTCGTCGACTTCTTCGACGGTCATCTCGGGACTAGCCGTCACGACGTTTTCCCGGCGGATCACCAGTTCGTGAGCTTGTTTCACTTTCTGGATCTGATCGACCATCTGATCAACATCCATGTTCCGGTGAAGGACGCCGAGCCCACCCTCACGAGCCATTCCAACCGCCATGCCGCTCTCCGTAACGGTGTCCATCGCCGCCGACAGGATGGGAAGCCCTAGTTCAACGTTCTGCGAGACACGGGTAGAGACATCGGCCTCGTCTGGTTCAACACGACTTTCTGCCGGCCGAAGTAGTACGTCATCAAATGTCAACGCCTCCGGGACACGGAGTTTCTCCGAGAACAGGTCGTGATCGGCAGCGTCTTTCGCCATGTAATCCGTCTGCGTGGATGCCGCAAAAACATTGCGTGTCGTCACTGTGGGGAAATCGTAGTCGCCACCACTGGATAGATTGGGCAGGCGGTGCAAAGCGATTACAGCGGCATCGAGCTGAAAGCCCACGACTGTACTCGTGGGATGACCCCGACAACTGTGAATCTCTCCACACTTACTGACTTGGCTGGATATCCGACAGAACCCACGAATGTATCCTCGTCTGGCAATACTTGCCAGTTACCGACCGAAAACAACGGGAACTCCGAGTCAGCAGGGCAGAACCACTCAGCACCCACTGCCGGAGAGGATGGAACGGCTGTGTGGCTCAGCCAGCACTGTCGGTTGCAAACCACACTATCCCACCCCAAGCGGCGCAGCGCCGTGGGAATCCCACGACTCCAGTCGTGTGGAGGAAGTCAACACGGGGCGTGACCCCGGGGTAACTTCACCGGTCTCCCCGCTTTTCTGCAACCACTAGATATTGAGGTGAGTCCACGACGGCAGCCGGAGGAACCAACCGAAATCCCCCGACAAATCGAGTTCGCTATCACTCCGCGAAACTGTGCGCGAAAAAGTGGTGAAACCCCGGGAGAACTGCTGGTCGTCTTCCATGGCGAATTCGCATCGGTCCGTGTCAATATCAAAACGACACTGTACTATGCTCCTGGGAACACCTGCCGACCCCGTGTGAACACATGTCGACTCACAACCTTCGAGTTGGAGACACTGTTGCTGACAGTGTCTCATGCACAACGGCCGGACGGCAGTCGAGTTCCCAAGAACAGCAAGTTTCGTGCCGATCAAACCCGTGTTTGAGGTGGCCACTCCGTCTCACCGGTGGCCTCAGACGCTCGTGTGTGATTGAGTTTTTGTAGTGACAGAGATAGGGAATGGTGACGCCTGGCTCCCAGAAGTCCCGTTGGCTCCCGATAGTTCGTGTTTTAGCCTGTGTCCGACACCGCTGATGATGTATGATCAGATCGATAACCGGTGAACCGCCTCGGGGTCAAGCCCCGAGGCACTCGGCTTGCTCCGCCTGTAGATACCCCTCGAATATAGCTGGTGGGAGTTCAGACACGGCCACACGACTCGGTCGTTGGTTGAGGGCATGTCTCACGCAACCCTTAAGATACAATCGTCCGTTATCATATATATGGAATCCGAGTCCAAATCTGTAAAGCACGGTGCCGGTCAGCCGACCACCATTACTGGTGAGTTCTTTAAACCTGGCTCAGACTTTACACAATTCGACATGGGCACGGATACCGAGAGGACCTCTGGACGCGTCTGTCAGT
>JAQCMZ010000389.1 GCA_028274825.1 Haloferacaceae archaeon | reverse complement strand
GGGTGTGTCGTCCGTCTGGGAGGTGACTTCCCAGACGGACGTTTGATTGACACTGGCCATCGTGACGACCGGCCAGATGTCGTCGGAATCGAGGGGCGAGCCCTCGATTCCTTCCATCGGAAGTTGGTGAATCACATCGGCCGCTGCTTGTTTCACATCTGCTGCCGAAAGAACGCCGTCTGGTTCGAGGTTCTTGAACACATCCACGAACCAGACATCCGCTGCAATCAGAGCGACGTTATTCTACTCAGACCGGTTGGGAAGTACCGACTATCAAGATAATCTTAGAACAAGCCGATGATTTTGCCAGGATCCGATTGACGGTCCGATCGAGCGATTCGGCTTTTGACCGGGATTCAATCAGGGGACGAACGATACTAAGGCTGCTGATTGCAAAATTCAGGTGTCATCGTCAACACACACGTACTGGGGACCGAGGTGAGACAGCCTTCGCAACTGGTGGAGTAAGCCATGAGTTAGCGGGGTTCTGTCGAGTAGGTGAAAGTTGTGAACCGCCTCGGGGCTTGACCCCGAGGCAATCGCCTTGTACCGCCTGTACATGACCCAGCTTCGATTGAAGATCGGTACTCCTGTGCCTGTCACAGTTCGAGCATGATACTTGGAGATATGACACCGAGGTGATGTTCACGCCAAGGTATCCTATCTCCTGGACTCGATCGGTGGCCGAACAAAGTTGTTGGCCGGTCACTGTCGTGAATCACTAGTTACAATATCGCCGTTCGACCAGTTCACGATTATTCGGTAGTCGACAGTAAATAAGCGGTTAAGAAGCCCCTGAGTGAACTACATTTAGATGAGCCGCCTGACACGGGCGTTCCACCTAGGACCGACGGAAGCAGATATTGGCTTGATTTCGGCCGTTGCTAATACCCAGCTAGCAATCACCCTCTCGTAGGCCTTTTCGAACAATTGTGGAGCTGCCTGCTGATTCACCGAGATCGCATAAACCATATGTCGCAATATCAAATTCGTCTCAATACAGGTTCGATGCCAGTGGTCGGTGACGAAGGCCTATCGAAGAGAGTCAACATGCAAAGAAGATTGTGTCAGGCAGTATCCTGTCGACACAGTCTCTGCCATCTTCAGGCCATAGGCACTTAGACTGGCAGAACCCGTCACTTGTTCCCCACCGAGTCCTCTCCGTGGACATGCTACACGTCTCGCCGTCTGAACAGGAGTTGACTCAGACCGAGTAGCGCGACGAATGCGACAAGGAGAATTCCGCTATCAAGTAGCGTGTACGTTCCCTCGACAAGAATCGGCGTGGGATTATCGTAGTGAGTCGGGCTCAGAAACAGTATCCAGGCGAAATTCGTCGCCATGCCAGCGACTGATTCTATCAGCCAGAGGGCGAACACCAATCCGGCCGCGAGACGCTCTGCAACGGCCGCCCGATCGACGGACACCGACAGCAGCAGTCCAATCCCGCCACAGACCAGAAAGTACGGGACAGACAGGAGATGTGCTGTCGCGAGAGCCAGTGGGTCGATTGTCTCACCGACGACGACGGCGAGGCTGTGCGTGACAGTTTCAACCACGAAGTTCAACACAAGTAACGGGAGCAGAAGTGCAGCGAGTTTCTCGGCTACAACCTGGGCTCGAGAGACGGGAAACGAGAGGAGCAGGTCCATCCGGTCGGTTTCGATGTCACTGGCGATCATCCCGGCCGAGGTGTACGCGAAGTAGATTAGATGCCGCTATATCAAATCCGGATTTGAATAATACATGATGGGATCTCAGAAGCCTGGTGGTCCAGGTGGCAACCGCTGACGAGATCAGTCTGACACCTCTGAATAGCAGTGTTTAGAGGCCTCACACGAGTCGAGATTCGCACAGCCTCTGGGACGGCAGTAATCGATATTCTTGTGTCGACGGAGGTAAGTAACGTATCCGTCGTCGACGCGGTCGAGTTTTCTGTGACAGAGTTGTTTGTCATCGAACCAGCGCGTACCGAGTGATCGATACGGACAGCAGAACACAGTCCGTTCGACGCCGTTCACTCGGGATGTCTCCTCAATCCGGACACCGACCAGTCGGTAAGCAAGCCGGAGACGGCCGACGACCGCTTTGGGGGTCGACGCTCGAAAAAACAGCACGTGCGCGATGACGTACCCTAGCCCGTGGAGGATCCGTTCCAACACGGTAGATGTGACGGACGGGATCTGGATGACTCTTCTCCCAAATAAGGAAAACTGGGATCGGCTCACGGAGATCTGGACAGAAGACCGATACTAAATCACTGTCCTATCAGCCGCCACAGAGAGTGTGTCATTCCTAGAGCAAGTCAACGTTGTCACACACAAAGTGATGCGGGCAACCTCGGTGAAGAGACGAAGCGAGACACAGTAGTGAAATAGCGGGTTCAATGCGACACAGGTTGGCTAGAAATAGGGTTTCAATATTCCAGCAGTGTTGGGTACGTATCACTTTCCTGACGGATGAGAGCCAAACGAGCGTGTTGGCTGGAAAGATGCATGAGCGTTCACAGGACATCGACAACCGTGCGATTTCGGGATATCGACGCGATGGGGATCACGAACAACGCAGTTTGGATCACGCACCTCGAGGTGTGCGGGCAGAGTATCTTCGGGAGGTAATGGGAATGGAGCTGGCCCAGACTGACACCGTACTCGCCGTATCGGAGATTGAGTATAGAGAGCCTATCGGCCCAAATGGAGACGTTGAACTAGTGATCCAGCAGCCAAAGTTGGACGAATCAAGTCTCAGTGTGGAATACGATGCAGAGAATCGGGGTGAAGTCGGTGCCACCGCGGAAACCGTGCGGGTAGCGTATGATTCTGATATTGAGAGTTCCCGGCCGATTCCGTCAGAATGGCGCGAGGCGATCACCGATTTTCACTCTGGCTAAAGAAGAAACGGCAGTATTCGGGCCGATCCACAGCAATTCTAGGTTTCAGCTAGCATACTTTACCATCATCGAACACGGCAGTCAGTCACGTCCAGCAGCCCGCTGATCGAATACCACAGAGAGTCACCGCGTTGGACTCGGGCACAGACATGAGTGTGAGTTGAATCACAGCGGTCCTAGCGCGGAAGCCCACCCCTTCAGGGGTGGGAGGAAGCGCGTAAGCCACACATGCTCGAAATGTGGGTGTACGCTCGAAGAGACCCGTGATGACCAGCACTTCGAGTGCTTGGCGGGGACACAGCGAACGCGGATTATAACGCGGCAAAAACCATTGCTCGGAAGTTATCGGTGACACTTCAGCAGGGGCAGAAGTCCCCTGCTGGAGGGGCGTTCTGTCAGTACGCCCTCGAGTCGGGGATTGTGACCGTGACTGCTAGTAAAGTGGCATCCGATACGCTCGTCTCGGTACAACGAGAGTCCACCAACAAGCCCACGGCTTCAGCCGTGGGTAGCCGACGCTACGCGTGACTGCCCGCCAGACGCGGTCTGGCGACGTGGGAGGAAGCGCAAAACGATTATTTGACTTCAGTATATATACGAAAATAAGTCTCACAGACCCAGAAGCGGGCGGTGAGACGGGCTGCCCGTCAGTCAGCCCCGAAGTCGGGGACGCCGAACGCGCCGCTCCGACTCCCCGCCAGAAGGTCGCCTGAGAAAGCCCACCGCTAGAAAACGGCGGGCGTGGGGCTTTCAGGCTGGGGAGCGCGAAGTGCGGGAGTCCACCGACAAGCCCACAACTCCAGTCGTGGGCAACTGACCAGAGCGAAACTTCTTCACCCGGCTAATCAAAAATTGCATATGGCGATTCAACTGTACGCGCTGGATGGGTGTCCGTACTGTGAGGAAGTTCACGACGCCCTCGAAGGAGCAGATATCGAGTACGAAACGGAGTGGGTTGACGCGCTTCATTCACACCGAGACGAACTCAAGCGGGTGTCAGGTCAGCGAGCCGTCCCCGTGCTCGTCGACGACACCAGAGGCGTGACAATGGGCGAGAGCGCGAAGATTCTCAACTACGTCGACCGGACACTCGCATGAAAATCTACACCGGCCGCGGTGATAAAGGGCGGACAGACCTGCGCGACATGACCCGGGTGGCCAAAGACGACGACCGAATCGAGGCATACGGCTCTGTCGACGAAGCCAACGCAATCATCGGTACAGCTCGACCTGCCGAGGGCGAAGATGTGAACGAGGTGCTTTCAAGCGTCCAGAATCATCTTCACATCGTTCAGGCAGATCTGGCAAATCCCAGTCCCGACGACGACGACCCACAGATGAGCGCCGACCACGTCAACCGTCTCGAAGAGTGGATCGACCGCTTTGACGAGGAACTCGACCCGCTGGAGTCGTTCATCCTGCCCGGTGGGGACGATATCGGGGCCAGAATCCATCACGCCCGGACGGTCGTGCGCCGTTCTGAACGGAGAGTCGTCCAGTTGGCCGACGGTCAGGAGATCAACGAACAAGTGCTTCGGTATCTCAACCGACTGTCGGACCTACTCTTTACAATTGCGCGACTGGTGAACTACCGGGCCGGCAGCACCGAACACTCACCTTCGTACTAACCGGCCACGGCCACCCCGGCAGAAGCAAGTGATTGCTGAAGCTACGTCGCCGGCTGGACCGCCAGATTGTGTCTGTCCGCAGGGCGGATGGTAGAGCGATTCGGAGACGCCGGCTCCGATTGCGGGATGATGGCTATTGTTCCGCTGAGTTAGTCACAAAATTTATGTCTCGGCGGCTCTATTGAATTAGGCATGAATAGACATTACAGTGATGCCCGGCACTATATCGGCCGCGCCATCACCCACATCCGAGAGGGTCTCAGCGAAGATCTGCAGCCTGTGGTGAACCGTATTAACCGACGACTAGACATTGACGAGCCAGAATCAGAAACCTGATTCTTCACGAGTGAGACCGTTCCAAACGGGGTTCCGGAAGACGGGGGAACGCGTGCAGGAGGGTATTGATGACTTACTCGCTGAAGTCAACTAACCCGCTGGGTCAAACGGTGCATACTGCAGGTGACTCCCTTGGAGAGTCCAGAGACAGATAGGCGGTGTCCGGCTCCTCTCGAGAGTTCAACTCCTCCTAACTGTACCGTGACGGTGTGTCGGCCGGTGCCTGCGGTTTTCGTCTTGGTCGGGTCCGCATACTCAACAAGGGAACTCTTAAATTCGACGCTGGAAGATTAGGGGGTACGGGTTGGTGGTCTAGCCAGGTTATGACGGCTCCTTCACACGGAGCAGGCCGGCGGTTCGAATCCGCCCCAACCCAGTAGCGCTTCGCTTATTCTCGAAGGCGTTCAACCCTCTGCAGTCTTGCAGTTCGGGGGTGTGAGCGAATATGATTCAACGCGTGTGGCTGATGCGGGTCGCCATCGTACAGCGGTTAGAGTAAAGAAGGATAGCCCACGTGTAACTTCTTTGACGGCGGTTTAGTTTCGGAAATTCCAATATTTATGTTACCACGCTGAACTGTGTCTCGCATGGTTTCCCGCGAGGAAATAATCGAGGACATGAAGCGCGTCCAAGCCACGGTTGAGGGGCC
>JAQCMZ010000384.1 GCA_028274825.1 Haloferacaceae archaeon | reverse complement strand
GACTGGGTCCGATTATTGGGTGGTTGCTTGGGGCGGGCAGGCCGCCATCGTCCGAGGAGGCGGAATCGCTCCGTCCCCGACCTGATTCCTCTCTACAGAATTAGTTGCCTGCCAGTTGAAACTCGTGGGGAGAACTCTCAGCTCGCAGTCGGGCGTGGATTGCGTCCGAGTTGTCGGATTCATCCTGCGGCTCACGCCGCAGGTATTCTCCTTGCTGTTTATAATCACAGACTGTACGCTAACTACAGTTCTCGGCTCTGCACGGTTCTATATGAACGCCGTTAGGGGGTGTGTAGGTGTGCTGAGAGCAGTGTGTTCTGGCAGTAATTGTGCCGGTCGTTCCCAATGAGAACACTGAGTCGGTCGCAAATCAGTGCATGCGACAGCTGGACCTGGGTCAAAGGCAGGTCGATTGATGTTCGAAACGTCTGAAAACAGGTATTATATCCGGTCTACCAAACTTGCTTATGAACGTGTAGAGCCGAGTACAGTTTCTGTGTTTTCAGCAACCGCTGGCGGGCGCTTCTGTGGTGTGGGCTGTCGAGAACTAATCGCGTGTTTTCTACGGTCCGAGCAAAACTGCCCATGCCATCAGCCGCGAACTGAGACTCCCCGGCTATCTACAGACAGAGTGAGTGTCTCGGCGTCATTCAGAACTCTATGATTCCCATGCTGACGAGAATCGACGATTCTTGAACCACGTGACCCCGAGGCAACTCACTTGTCAGGATGGTCTGAGAGACACGCAGAAAGACACGACTCAGGGTCGTTCGAGATACGGTCACTCCAGCTCTCGTAGAATGTGCGCGGCAGGGTCCCGACCGTTTCGCCGTCAACATTGATAATTACTTCTTCTTCGCCAAGTTCCGTCTCAACGTTCATACACTATTATGATAATCTGTATACACAATAATGTGATGTACGACACGGCCCGCCGCACACTGTGACGTCTTCAGCACAGGCAGATTACACGCATCTGAGCCTGCCAACGCCTAGAGACACCCCGAGAGTGGCGTCACCCCGGATTGTCTCTTGCCAGGCTTCACTCACGGTGACTCGTGACCGAAGCGGGACTGTGTTGGGAGAGTATCCCACCCCGAACGGATGATGTGAGGCCGGGGTCCACACAGCATGTTCTCGCTCTCGAATCGATTGGTCGACACGTTGTGTGATCGGTCTCCCGGCTCGATATCGAGATGGCTGTGACTCGACATATACTGAGCCATGCGTCTGTAGCGAAGCCAGGAGACTCGAGTGATCGCCGTTCTGGTGGATCATCGGATACGGAAACCGCACAGACGCTTCGATCAGTCTCGACACTCGGGGGATTTGAGGCTCCGACACCCGCGACGGAGTCTCGTGATTCCCGTCGAAAATCCAGACGGATGTGTGACGAGTGTGATTAATACCGAGACCTTCTACCGCTAGTATGAATCGGCGACGCTATCTCACACTAACCGGTGCTGGCACACTCGGATCGCTCGGTGGGTGTCTCGGGGGCTCTGGCTCTGAAGCTAACTCGGACTCCGAATCGACTCCCTCGGCCACGGAATCAGCCAGGTCGTCGGCAGATTCAGACTCGACTCCGACCGTCAGCCAGGCCATGACCGGCGTTTCGAATCCCTGGGGGCTTGCCTTCCTCCCGGACGAGTCCGGTCTCCTGATAACTGAACAGGCCGGGCGACTCACACTCGGGAATCCAGCCACCGGCGACGGAACCGAGTTGGCGAACGTTCCCGATGTTCACGCTCAAGGGCAAGGCGGCCTGCTAGACGTGACAGTACATCCCGATTTCGACTCGAACGGGCTCGTCTACCTGACCTACTCCGTCGCAGGCGATGGCGGCTCTACCACACGCGTCGGTCGTGGACGACTGGATCGTGACGGCGGTCGACTCGTCGACTTCGAGGCTCTCTACACCGCTCGCCCGTACGTCGAGTCAGGCGGCCACTTCGGATCGCGAGCCGTGATCGACGCTGATGGGTTTCTCTACGTCAGCGTCGGCGACCGGCAGTTCAAGAACTTCGGCCCAGACCACGTCGCACAGTCGCTGGACAGCGACCTCGGTGTGGTGCTCCGGTTACACGACGACGGGTCGATTCCCGACTCGAACCCGTTCGTAGACGATCCGGACGCCTCGAGTGCAATATTCACCTACGGCAACCGGAACCCGCAGGGGCTCAGTATCCACCCAGACACGGGGGCTGTGTGGGAGTCCGAATTCGGCGAACGTGACGGCGATGAGATAAATATTCTCGAAAGTGGGGGAAACTACGGCTGGCCCGTCGCCGACAACTCCTGTGGATACGGCTCGGACGAGCCAGTCGGCGTGTCACACGCTGACCGCGAAGACGTGATTGGGCCGGTGTACGGGTGGGAGTGTGGGACCGGGGGCTTCCCGCCCAGCGGCACCACGTTCTACGAGGGCGATGCATTCCCGGACTGGCAGGGGGATCTGTTCGTCGCCGGCTTGGCGAAACAGTATCTCGCACACTTCACGATCAACGGTCGCGAGATTGCAGAAGCCGAGCCATTGCTGGCAGACCGAGGCCAGCGCATCCGTGACGTGACGATGTCACCAGTTTCGGGGCACCTCTACGCGGCCGTCGACGACGGTGACGCGCCGATATATCGGATCGCACCCGGCGAGTGAATACAGATTGAATCACCGCTCATTGCCAGAGCCGACGGTGGTTTGCCACTGAATACGACTCTGTCTGATTCTGAATGCTACGAATCGACTCATACGCGGTGTCGGGAGACACCAGTCAAGTGGCTCTCATGACCGAACGAATCCTCACAGCGGTGACAACTCACACTAATCACTCTGAATCACGATCTGGCCGGGAGTCCTGCGACACCAGAAGCCACCCCCGAGAGGTGTACTCTCTCGAGACGACGGGAGTCAAAACACAGTGCGCTCCTGGAGGAGTACGGGGGCACTCTGTACTCTCGGCTCGTAGGCTGGCCTGACAGTGGGAACACACGGTCAGCGATTCGTTTTGTGCGCCGCCTCAGATCCACTCCCACGAGGATTCATCTATTCGAGAATAGTCGTGATCGTCCTGCTGAGGGCCACACTCGGGCGTCCAGGAAACGATTTCAGTTCGAGCGGGGCGTGAGTGGCGAGTTCATACCACGGTCGCCCGTGAGTGTGGGCTCAACTGAGTTCGGTTATGCTCGGCTGGGTTCACCTGGACTCGACCACATGAGTAATCTCCCTGACGGTACACGACCGACGACTGGCCCTGGCCCCAGGCTCAGGCCATAGCGGCCGTCAAAGTTCGATCCGTTCGACGAGCCCCTCAGACGTGTTCGTGTTGACGGCGACGATACTGACGTACGGTTCGAGCCCGGAGCCGTCGAGTTTCGCCTTCAGTAACTCGTCGACTTGATAGACGCCAGCGGCGCTGTTCATTTGAATCTCCACGCTCACCGAAGATTCGTCACCCCTGTGCAGCCCAACTTGTTCGATTGCCTGCGAGGAGATCGTGTTGATATCACGGCCGCCTTCCTCGTACGGGATTCGTGACCGGCCTCGTTCCATGTCCAGCGCGTCTGCAACGCGGATGATACCTGCTTCGGTGGTGAGCGGCTCCTCAGCGGTATGATGACAGAGAATGGCGTGTAACACCTCTGCTTTCACCCTGACTGCGGCCTCTGTGTCATAAAAGTCTGTTAGAACCCGATCCAAGATGTCAGCCGCCAGCGGGATCGAGTAGTACGTGTGGTCGTCGCGGTGCACTACGTGACCCACGTCGTGGAGTGTAGCCGCCAGAATGAGGATGACCGACTCATCAGCCTCTTCGAGCCCCTGGTCACCAGCACCGTTGAATCGGGCCTGACTCTGCTTCAGCAACTCGTACAACCGGAGGGCGTGATTCCTCACGATCTGAATGTGCTGTTTTCCGTGGTCATTGTACCCTTTCCGCGAGACGGCGTTGACGTTTTGTGCGCGAAGATACGCCTGGATTTCCGGATCTGAAGTGACGAACTCGTACACTGCGTTGGCCCGGTCGTCAGGAAACGAGTGTTCGGCGGTGGGGTCGTACGGGTGCCGGCTCTCGGGGTTGGTGCCAGCCATACTCTCTTCGAGGGCCGGTCGGGTGAAAAACGATTGGACACCTCAGCCGGTATCAGTATGACGGGTCCGGACCTGACCGACTCTCCAGAGACTGTCGGAGAAACCTGGAGTGTCTCTCGGTTGGATACGTAGTGATCACCCAACGAGCCTGTCGTCAGGCCACCTCGGTCGGGTTCGGCGACCGGCTTTGTACCGTCCGCGTCCAGTGGTTCCTTGCTGGGGGGGTCGGCGAGTCACCGACCGGTTGCCTTTGCGAGGTTCACAGCCAGGCCAGTACGGACGCCTCCGGTTCGAGCCGCGGGAGCCACGTGCACAATGCAGTTCCTCAGGGGCCGAAGTTAGTCAGGACAGTCAGGCTCCGTGTGGCGGCTTCGAGAGGCGACTGTCAGTCGTCTCCCGATGGAGGGGCCGCAGCCGCCATAGACGGGACCACTCACCGCACGGAACAGGCCGCCTGCCACGGCCACTCGCACGGCCACGGAATGACTCGTGAGTTGACTCACTCCGTCGCCGAGTCGTCACCGTCGCGACCGCGGACCCGGACCGTGGAAATTCGGGTGCCGTCGACGCTCGTCACCTCGACGGCGTGGCCGGCGACATCCACGCTATCGCCACGTTGCGGTGCGCGGTCGAGTTGTTCGAGCACCATCCCACCGATTGTTTCGACCTCTTCGCTCGTGAACTCACCCGCGAGTCTCTCGTCGACTCTCGACAGCGGAACACTCCCGTCGATATCGTACCCGTCACCGTCCCGGCGGCGAATCGACGGTTCACCCTCTGCGGAGTCGAACTCGTCGCGAAGGTCTCCGACGAGCGCCTCGACGACGTCTTCGACTGTCGCAATCCCCTCAAGTGCTCCGTACTCGTCGATAACCGCGGCCATTTGCTGTTGGTCTTCTCGGAACTGTCTCAGAAGGTCACTCAGTGCCATCGTCTCGGGAGCGATGACGATCTCGCGAGCGATATCGCCGACCTCCTCAGCGTCGCTGCTCTCCACTACCGACCGTAACACGTCTTTCACGTCGACAAATCCGACTGCCTGGTCGCTGTTGTCGGCATCGAGAACCGGATAACGCGTGTGACCAGCCTTGAGGACGATCGACTGTAACGTCGAGACTGAGGCATCCGCTGGCACGCTCACCACGTCCGGTCGTGGAATCATCACCTCCCGCACTGCAGTGTCGTCGAGATCGAACACTCGCTCGATCATGGTCACTTCCGCGACGTCGATATCTCCATTCTCGCTGGATTGTGTAAGGACTCGAAGGACTTCGCGCTCGCCGAGCGTCTCCTCAGTTTCGGACGCTGGCGGCACACCGAGTGTTCGCGTGAACGCGTTTGCAGCACCGTTAAACACGACAATCCCCGGGTAGAGAAGAAAATAGAAGGCCTTCATCGGTGGGGCGAGAAACAGCGAGAGTCGCTCGGTCTGGGCGATAGCCAGCGTTTTCGGCGCGAGTTCACCGAAGACCACGTGGAGAAACGTGATGAGACTGAATCCAACCGCGAAGGCGACCAGATGGAGAAGATTCTCCGGGAGAAGCGGTGTCAACACCGGCTCGATGAGCGACGCCACGGCGGGTTCGCCGACCCACCCCAGTCCGAGCGAGGCGATAGTGATCCCCAGTTGTGTCGTTGCGAGATAGTCGTCGAGTTGCCCTATCACGTCCTGAAGTGCCCCTGCGCCGGGGAGCCCCTCATCAGCGAGTTGCTCGACCGACGTGCCCCGAATCCGTACGAAGGCGAACTCTGCGGCAACGAAAAAGCCGTTCAACACCACTAATGCGAGTGCAATTGCGAGCTGCCCGAGAGAAAAGACAACGTTCACCACGGGATGACCTGGAATCGACGGCGAATTGAGTTTTGTGTGCGCATGGTCTCGTATCTTACTCGATTCGTTACAGCTATACAGATTTTGGGAGCCGCTCCGCGACTCAAGTTGCAGGCTGAATCCGGCGACCTGGGGTCGCGCCACACCGTCGAAAGTAATCTGTGATCGCCCACCCGGACAGTCAACAGAGACTTACTGAGTCACCGAGCAGAAATTGGGCAGGAATGGTGCGATTCTGGCCGGCCCTGCGACAGCAGCCCGTGTACAAGCGGTCAAGGCGACTGCCCCGGGGCTTGACCCCGGGGTTGAAGCCGACAGTACTATACTGTTGGAGACTGATTGAATCAGTATAAGTCAGATGAAGTGTTACCCGAAAATGCGACACCGAGGTGTCGTTACGATCCCAGAAGAAGTCCGAGACGGGCTTGAT
>JAQCMZ010000379.1 GCA_028274825.1 Haloferacaceae archaeon | reverse complement strand
GACTGGTCGACGGGCAGTCTCCTGGGAGTGGCCACCCCGGGACTCCTCTCCGTTGTCGGACTCGGATTCCCAGTGTTGTGTTGGCCACGGGGAGTCCGGCAGACTGCGATGGACTCGGAGTGACTTTCTCTGCGAGTATTTGCCCAGTGGTTGGTGTGTGATCCCCACATCGGGCCACACTCTGTTTCCAGTGTGGGCGGACACTCGAACCGCCAGTTGTCGGGCACTCGGCTACACTGGGGTCGTCCCCAGTGCGTCGACGCTTGCAGAGACGTTTTGGAACAAACCCGTCGGGAATTGCCGCTGTGACGGCGCGTATCCACGCCGTGAACGGCGTGGGAGTGCGCCTGTTCCACCTATAATCCACTGCGTTCGAGGGTGGAGCCACCCCCTGCCCGTTGCGGTCTAACGCGATGACGGGTACGTCAGCCTGCGTCAGCGCTCGGGCGACACCCAGTCCCGTGATATGTGCGTTGCTCACCAATGCCGGCGGCCGGTCGAACGTCGCATCAGCCAGCGCGTCACAGAGCGCGGCCGTGGACCTGAACACGTCTGTCATGAATACTGCTCGTATCAGACGGGAGTGAAAATAGACATTACAATCGCGGCTGAAAGCCAGTGTCGATATCAGCGAACACGACGCGTTTTTGCCAGTTCATTGTCTCTGTTGGCGTATGACAGAGCTTCCTGACCGGGTCACGCGGGCTTTCCGCGATGACAGCGTGTTCGAACAAGTCGAACCGGGCAAATACCAGTCGACGACGACGGCTTTCGAAGGGAGTGTTGAGGCGACACCGGCAGAGGAGGGCCGGATTCGATTCGACATCACGGTTCGGGTTCCCGGGCTGAACGCCGTGACCGAGGATGAGGTTGCCCCGGTCGTGACGGACGACTGGTACCGGACGTTCCGGCTTCGCGTCGAAGACGTCGGCGGCATTGCGCGCGGAGACCACGACTGGCAGCCACACCTCTCACGCGACGACGACTCCGGCGAAATCCGTATCGAGACGGACCTGACCGAGATTGCCGAACGGCGCGGTGTGGCCGACGCTCGCGCGTTTATCGACTTCGTCGAGGGAACCTACGTCCAGGGGATCATTCCCGGGTACGAGTATACCGAGCCGGTGAGCGAAATTCTGTCGAAGGCCCGTCAACAGGGCGGGTCAAATCCGGGCGGACCGTAATCTCGAGCCCCCCGCCAAGTCGAAACGAGACGAAACCACAACAAAACCACAACAATGCTAGACGAGACGCGACAGCGAGTCGGGTCGACCCAGCGGTGGCCTCCCCTGGGCCACTCCAGGTGAAAATACCACGGGAGTGTCGCCCGACTCCACGGAGGTCATCTGGAGTCGTCACGGGCGAACCGCTCAACAACCGGGAGCCTCTCTACGCCCGCCCGGATATACTACAATCAGTTGTTCCCGTTGATGACCCTCTGTTTGCGACCCAGCAACTGTCGAATATCAGCGAGTACCTCAAAATCAGCGAGAACAGCGATGCGGTCGCCGGCTTCCAAAGAATCGTCCGAGAGCGGAATATCCAGTGGCGCTGATTCTTTTCCGAACGCGAGGATTCGAGCCTTCGCGGGGAGTTCGACCTCTGAGAGCGTGTAGCCTGCGAGCGGCGAACTCGACGGAATCTCGATTAAGAGGATCTGTAATCGATGTGCAATATCGGCGATTGCTCGGATATTCCCTCCGAGAAGAGCGTTCTTCGCGCCGACCGCGCCGAGACGTTCGGGGTAGATGAGTTCGTCCACTTCGTCGGCGTACTGGCGGTATATGTCCTCGCGGTAATCGCGGTCTACGCGCATCACGGTCCGACAATCGTGATATTTGGCGACCATACAGGCCGCAAAGTTAGCGTTGAGGTCTCCAGATAACGCACCGATGGCATCCGCGTCGCGGATCCCTGCTGTCTCGAGACTCTCCTCGTTGGAGCCGTCACCATCGATAACATCGAATCCGCTGGCTCTGACACGATCTGCCGTGTCTGGGTCCTGTTCTATGATTGTCGTTTCGTGATCTTCCTCAGCGAGAACCCGGGCAGTCCGCAATCCAACCCGCCCTGCACCAATGATAACAAACCGCATGATTAACTGATGGACTGTAGTCTCGTATAATCTTTACTATTCAATCAGGGGACGGACGGACACACCACACAGTCACAGGTGTGGCGGGGGCGCTGGTGTATTCACGACGAATGATACATATCGCGAGTCTGACCGCTCACAGACAGTATGACCATATTTAATCGTTGGCGCGCAGAGTGTCGTGTGATGACCGACCAACGGACACGGGAGTTAATCGCCGCCCTCACGGCAGCCGACGCCGTTCGATTCGGGGAGTTCGAGTTGTCTCACGGGGGAACGAGCGATTACTACGTGGATAAATATCGCTTCGAAACGGATCCGAAGGCACTGCGACTCATCGCGGAGGCGTTCGCCGACCAGCTTCGTGGGACGGACGCCACGCTAGCGGGGGTGGCACTCGGGGCCGTCCCACTGACCGCCGCAACAGCACTGGAGTTAGAGCGGTCGTACGTGATTGCCCGCAAACAGCAGAAAGGGTATGGGACGGGTAACAGAATCGAAGGGGAACTAGCAGGCGAAGACGAGGTGATCGTGCTGGAGGACATCGCAACCACTGGCCAGTCCGCTGTCGACGCGGTAGAGGCACTCCGCGAGGCGGGCGCGACGGTCACTCGCGCGCTCGTCGTGGTTGATCGTGAGGAGGGAGCCACAGAACTGCTCAAGAAACACGATATCCGTCTCGAATCACTCGTCACCGCCTCACAGTTGCTCGCACAAAATTGAGAGATCTCCCACGGCGTCAACGCACGAACCGGGTGATATCGTTTCTCGAGCCCACAGCTCGGACCTCACCCCTGGGTCAACCTCCGAGCCAGTCGGCCCGTTTCGATTGTCGATTGGTGTGTCATCTGTAGGCAGGTCACGACGAGTGGCTGAGTCTCGCTTCGCGGCCAGCTTTTCTCCTCGTACGGTCGTGTGGGTTAGAGACGGTCACGCAGGGTCGGGTGCCGTCGGAGAGTATGATTCCACGATTGCGAAGGCGAGTGTGCTCAACACGCCCAACAGTGTCCCTCCCGTGAGCGCGACTGCCAGATCTGTCAGAGACAGCGAGACGACACCGGGCGCCTCTGGCAGGAAAAACCCAGACAGTGCGAACAGTACAGTCGTGATGGCAGCCACGTAAAACGGTGCGTTGAGATACCGCCATTGAAACCGCCCTGCAAGGTATTCGTCGGTGATCTGTCCGAGGCTGGAGGTGATTCCGGCAGCGGCGGCCCACAGAACAAATCCCTGGACGAAGGCGGCGATAGCAGCTCCTATCGGGACCGGATCCGTGATGACTCCGTGGACTGCGTTCAGAGTTTGAGCACCCTGAACCCCTCCCACGATCAGCAGCGCCAGCGCGGCTACGTACGCAACAAGTGTGACACGGCCCGAGTAAAGCACGCTCCCGATCTGTTCGGCACCGCGGTCGATAGTGTCTTCCAGTCCCAGTCCGCGAAACAGCGAATAAAGTCCCAACAGCGCCGATATCAACCCAAGAACGACAGCACCTCCGACTTCGAACTGACCGGCCACAACGACGAGCGGGTATATCAGCAGTAAAATCCCCAGTGGCACTAAAATTGTCCCGCGCGTCTCGGGGTCCGCCAGCACCTGTTTCATCGTGTAGTAAATCGACTCGAGATCCTGTGCCTGACGAACAACCACCCGTCGCACCCCATCGACGGGCATTCGCGAGCGGATAACAGGTAAGACAGATTCATCCTGTGCGCCATCGGTAACGACGATTGCCTGGAGTTCCTCTCCAGTGACTAATTCGGCGAGGACACGGTCGATTTCTTCACCAACCGCGCGGTTGGCCTTCAGATCTGATCCATCGGTCCCAGCGACAGCGGCCACCTCGACGGATTCGTCCTCACGGTGGAGTTTATCATACAGGTGGACTCCCTCGAATAATACGTTCACATCAGAGTCTTCCGGATCAGCCGTCGCCAGATCAACGGCTGCCTGTTCGACTGCGTCTCGGCCGACGATAGGGGTCTTGCAATTGGTCTTCCGACCAATGTCGTCGTCGAGGTCGACACACAGGACAAGCAACATCAATGCGGTGATACGCAACCCTGGAGTAAATGTCTTTTCGGCCGGTTCCCCGGTCTGAATAATCGGCGTGGCGCGTCTCTGATAAACAGGCGAGTCGGCGACCTCGCGGTCTCCGACACCGAGAATAAGCTTGGACTCTGACTTCGTCATATCGGGGGTCGTTGACCGCGTCTCACGGCTACGGTCGTATGATTTCTGTATCGAAATACGAAAGATTCGGGCGAATTCGCGGGAGTGCCCTCGTCGGTAGTGCGTCTCGGCGGGTGTGAAACCCACATCAGACCGTCTGTCATCGGCGATATCTCGCCAGCAGGCAGTGAACCCACCCGAGGGTCAAGCCCTGGAGCAGTCGCTTGTACTGTCTGCACATACTCCGTATCAGCAACTCCCGATGAGGATCCGTTGGCAATCAGCGGTGAGCGACGGCAAGTTCGGACGGTTTTTGAGTCACGAGCCGATATGATAGTTACTGAATGATTTCGAAGGGTTGCGAACAGTGCGCCAAGGGTGGAAAAATGGTCCTGTTCGTGTACGGCTACTGTGACCAGCGGGATTGTTTCTACTGCCCGCTCGGTGAAAACCGAAAAAACGTGACAGATGTGTACGCAAACGAGCGTCGTGTCGAGTCCGACGACGATGTGATTACCGAAGCCAAACGAATGGACGCGTTAGGGTCCTCAATCACCGGCGGTGAACCGCAGGAAGCGTTAGACCGGACGTGTCATTATCTCGAGTTGCTGAAACACGAGTTTGGGTCAGACCATCACACACACCTGTACACTGGGATTACTGGCGGGCGCGAGAATATGCGTCGTCTCGCCGAAGCAGGGCTCGACGAGATCCGGTTCCACCCGCCTTTCGAGCAGTGGGGCGATCTCCACGGGACTGACTGGGAAGACATTCTCTATATCGCCAAAGAGGAGGGTCTCACCCCGGCCTTCGAAATCCCTGGAATCAGAGCGGAACCCGAGTTTATCGAGTTTATCGAGAATGGCCCTGCAGAGTTTTGCAATATCAACGAGTTCGAGATGAGCGACGGGAACTATCGGCGAATGCAAGAGCGCGGGTTCGAGCTCGAGGACGGTCACATGTCAGCAGTCGAAGGATCGAAAGACGACGCGATTCTCGACGAGATGGCGTCTCACGAGAAGGTGTACTTCTGTACGAGTGTGTTCAAAGACGCCGCCCAACACCGGAACCGAATGAAACGGATGGCTCAAAATATCTGCCGAGAATTCGACGAGGTGACTGACGACGGAACTCTCGTGTTCGGGAAAGCGTTCGCCGAGCCCCAGCGGTTCGAAGCTCTCGGAGTCCCAGAGGAATTTTACACGGTCAAAACAGACCACGTCGAGGTGGCATGGTGGCTGCTCGAAGAGATGGTCGAAGACGGCGATCTGGAACAAGGAGAAATCGTCGAACAGTATCCGACCGTCGACCGGACCGTCGTCGAGCGCACGCCGCTCGCGTAGCGTCAGAATAGATTACAACACTTGACATCCTCCTCCGCGTGACCGCGTCGCCTGCGCGTGACTGCCCGCCAGACGCAGTCTGGCGACGGCCGAATCCTGAGCGGTGGAGATTGCAGGGTTGCAGACCCACCGAGCATCCACCTCGGGAAGAATCCGTGGGGATGCTCATGGACTGTGACGGGTGGGACTGCTGGGAGTGGCCACCCCGGGACTCCTCTCCTCCG
>JAQCMZ010000162.1 GCA_028274825.1 Haloferacaceae archaeon | reverse complement strand
TCATCGAGACCGACGATATCGGAACACTGCTTGACGCCGTCGAGGCAGCACACACTGCCGTCGATGGTGATCGTGTATCAACAGTACTGAAAATCGATGATAAACGGACCAGTTCCGATTCCGCCGGCGAGAAAGTTGCGGCCGTTGAGCAAGAACTCGGCCATCCCGCAATAGACGACCGGAGCTGATTGCTGGTTGTCAGACAGCGGTAGAGAAGACTGTGAAGTGCCTCGAGGTCGAGTGGTTCGAGAATTGTCGATTCTCGTCATCACGGATATCACAGGTTTCCGAATGACCCCGAGACACTCGGCCTGTTTCGCCCGTAGAAAGGACCGACTGGTCTACCAGTAGTGTTATTATCTGTTTATACCACTAGGTAGTATGAGCGTGCTCATCACTGGAGCGAGTCGTGGAATTGGAAGAGCGACGGCGACCGATCTCGCAGAGGAGGGAGTCGTCGTCAACTATCATCAAAATACCGAGGCGGCAGCCGAAACAGTCGCTGCCGTCGAAGATCTGGGCGGCGACGCGACGGCAGTTCAGGCTGATATTTCTGATCCAGAGGAAGCGGCTCAGTTGGTCGCGGAAGCCGCAGCCTTTGGCGATATTCACGCGGTCATCAATAACGCAGGAATTGCTCGCCCGGCACCACTAGACGAATTGGACCCTGAGCGGTGGCGTGAAGTCATGGCAACCAATCTCGATGGCGCCTATTACGTGACCCAGGCGGCAGCTCCACACCTCCGGGAGGCGGCGGGCGATATCGTGTTTGTCTCCAGTATCGGCGGAACACACGGGACAGTCGACCCGAGTTACGCGGCCAGTAAAGCGGGGCTTCACGGGCTTACTCGGGGGCTTGCGCGGGAGTTGGGCCCCGACGGAGTCCAGGTCAATACCGTCGCGCCCGGGCCGGCAGATACAGATATGAACGGTGAAATCGGGGAGTTTCTCGAGTCCGTCGACTTTCACGGGCACGAGAACGTCGACACCCATCTCCCGACGTATGCCTGCGAACCTGAAACGGTCGCACACTCAATTCGGTATTTGTTGGAAAACCCATACGTACACGGGGAAATTCTGCAGGTCAATGGTGGGATGGGCTTTTGATCTTCTCTCGGATGGGTGTGGTTTTTCATCTCCTCTCGGATGGGTGTGGTTTTTCATCTCCACTCGGGGGATTTCTCAGTCTCCTCGACGGACGACTGCGGCTGGCACGGCGCTGATGCAATCTTGAGCTCAGGCTATGAGTCAAGGATCTACTGGCTGTCGGGCCGACCGGAACGTGGGACTTTCGTCGTGAGCGTCCACGTAGCAATCAGTTTCCTCTGAGTCTCGAACTGGGTCCACTGCCCGAGAATCCTGTCTTGCGGGCGCGAGAAGTCACGTAACCTGCTGTTTGGCGTGGTGTGCGGGCAAATGTGAAACTCGCTCGTCGCCATCGCGAGCGGGAGCGGGTTGCCCGCCCCGGCACATCGCCTATCTCTTATGGGGGAAATTTGTGCTAGATGACCGGTCTCGGAGTCAGTCCACGTCGCCAGACGGTGTCTGGCGGGCAATCAGCAATCGTCGGGTGCTGCTGACAACTCATACCGTGGGCAATGCTTTGCTGTAATTCGAGACGACCTGAGAACACAGTGAGAATCTGACTGTGTCGCCTCCAGACGAACAGTGGCTTACCCCAGGAGGAGCGAGTAGTAAATATGGATAGTATCAATCGAACGGCGATCGAATTGATGGACGAGGTTCTCGATTTCGCCGGCGAGTTGGATGTTGTCCCTCGGGAGCTAGACTGTGGAGCGACAGTCATCGACTTCGGCGTGGGTGCGCCTGGCGGGGTCGAGGCGGGACTGCTTCTCGCGGAAACGCAGACTGCAGGATTAGCCAGCCTCCAAACGTCGATGGATCGGGTTGCAGGGGCACCGCTCCCACACGTCGAGTTGGCGACAGATCATCCCGGAATCGCGCTGTTGTGCTCTCAGAAGGCGGGCTGGGAACTCGATGTCGGAGATCTCACGGGAGAAGGCGAGACAACCGACACAGAGTTCAACGGTCTCGGGTCAGGGCCGGCACGGGCGCTCGTCGCGCGGGAGCCGGAGTTCGAGACGATGGGATATCGTGACGAGTCAGAATTTGCCGTGTTAGCGGTAGAAGCGTCGACACTCCCCGGAGACCGAATTGCCGAGCATGTCGCAGAGTTGTCAGGAGTGGAGCCAAACAGTGTCTTCCTCCCGACGTTCCCGGCGGGGTCGACGGCCGGGAGCGTCACGATGGCCGCTCGAGCGGCTGAACTCGCACTGTTTCGGCTGTTCGAACTGGGATACGACCCCGCGAACGTCCTCACCGCAAGCGGAACAGCGCCAGTCGCTCCGGTGTCCCGTGATGAAAACACCGCCATGGCGCGCACCAACGATGCAATTGCCTACGGCGGAGAGGTGTATCTTCAGGTATCCAAAGACGACAACGTATTTTCGGACCTTCCCTCGACGGCCCGTAGCGAGTACGGGACACCGTTCGAAGAGGTGTTTGAGGCCGCAGACTGGGACTTCTATGAGGTGGACGAGGGGGTATTCGCACCCGCGAAAGTGACGGTCGACGTGATTGGCGGGCCGACCCACGTTCTCGGCGAGACTGACGAGGAGCTGTTGGCACAGTCGTTCGGGCTTGCGTGAGCCACCCACAGCTGAAGCTGTAGCTCGTGCGTCGTTGCCGTGATATGGACATATTCATTAGCGACAGAGACCCGGTATCGGCACCGAACGTGGCTTCTGAGGACGGATACCCCCTCGAAACGTCGCAGGAAACTGGAGTTGTGCGAAGGTTTTTGCCGTGCGGTAGCAAGTCTCGCGCATGAGGCGCTTCGAGGATCGACAGCCGCCGGAACCGGTCGAATACGAACCGGCCAGCGTGAAAGATCTCCTAGTGGAGATGAAAGATACCGCAGAGTTGCTGATCGACCTCTCTTATTCTGCAGTGCTTGACGGAAATCCGACGATTGCTCGAGAGGTGCTTGCGTTGGAACGGCAAATGGACAAGTTGCAGGTACAGGCGCGCATGAGTCTAATGCTAGCGGCTCGGAACCCGACCGAGACGGAACAACTGGCTCCCGTGTTAGGGATCGTTGGTGGCGCCGACAAGATTTCTGATGCGGCTGGCGATATCGCGGCGACCGTTCTCGATGAGGTTGGCCTCCCGGACGCGATGCGAGAGGCTCTCTCGGACGCCGTGGAAGTGCTCGTCCGGGGAGCAGTCGCCGATGAGTCTCCGTATGCAGGTCGGACGCTGCAGGATATCGACCTCGAGTCAGAAACCGGTGTGCGTGTGATTGCGATTCGCCGTGACGAAGACGATTGGATCCTCAACCCGGGGCCGCAGACCCGACTCGAGCCGAGCGATGTGTTGATTCTCCGCGGCCCTGAACTGGGGATCGATAAGGCATATCCAGCACTTACCGGCTCAGAATACGACACTAGTGACCCGAGTGAACCTGAACTTGAAGATCTCGAACGGGCGGTCGATTCGATTGTGTTGATGAAAAACCTCTCAGAGTTGGCGGTCGATCTCGCGTACGGAAGCGTGCTCTTTGGCAACGAAGAACTCGCAGAGGAGGTGTCCAAAGTCGAGGTTGAGGTTGACTCACTCCAGTCTCGCTTCGAAGCGTGGACACTCCGCGCGGCCGCAGATGCGGCAGATCCAATCCAGTTGCGGGGGCTCATCCGTCTGGGGTCAGCAACAGAGGTCATCTCCGACGCGGCTGTCGAGATCACCGAGGGGGTGTTGCGAGAATTGGATGTCCACCCGGTAGTGGAACTGGCCGTACAAGAGAGCGACGAGATCATCACTCGGACACAGATCTCCCCGGGAAGCACTCTCGACGGTGCGGCCGTTATTGAGGGAGTGCCGGAGACAGAGGTGTCGATGAGCCTCCTCGCGGTGCGTCGACCAGGGGACGGATGGATTCTCGGGCCGGATGTCGATGAGACGCTCACGGCGGGTGATGTCGTCATCGGGAAGGGGACCCGGACCTCTGCGGCCGAATTTGGCGAGTTGAGTCAGGTCTGAGCCGTGTCAATCATCGCCGGTCGGAACCACATCACCTCCAGTGTCCGGCGAGCCTTCGCGAACGTGCGCCAGAAAGAGCCGAGAATGAGACACTAGCCAGAGCCAGGTCACGATATATTCACCCACTCACGGCTCCAGCTCCGAGACAATGGCGGTGACGAACGGACTAATCGACAGGAGAACCTCGTCTGAGCGTCCCGGAACGTGACCCCGAGAGGTCGTGCAGCCGGTACAAGACGATTGCCCCAGGGCTCGACCCCGAGGGGTTGTACAGAATGTCTGCGCCAGAGCGGTCTCGCAGTGAGATAAAGACGAAACGGGACAGGACGGTGTTAGAGTCTGCAGGTGGATTAACAGTTGTTGGCACTGTGATCTCCGGTATTCAGTCTGACCGATCAAGACGCTGCGGAATCCTTACCGGTCAGTGTTCAGTTGTCACTGCTCCGAGTTCGGCTTTTCTATCTGTTTGTTGAGGGTGGGTTCATCTGGAGTGACGGGCTTCACTCGACACTCTCCGAAGCCGTCCTTCGAGTGGTTCCCGACGCGGGTGAGTCCGGACACCGCGGTCTCCACCGGACCGGACGGTCGCCGTCGGAGCCGCCGACCACACCGTGATCGACAGTCTCCAACTCGGAGACGTCGCCGCCCTCGATGAGCTTCTCCAGGCGGTGGCGCAGCTGCGCTTGGTCGTCTCGGCTCCACCACCACGGCACGTCCACGTTGTCCACCTTCGGGTACTCCGACCGGACGACGAGCGGCGTCACTCGAAATTGGGGAAATCCCCGAGGGAGAGTTTTCAGAATTCAGTGAGATGATTCGGAC
>JAQCMZ010000357.1 GCA_028274825.1 Haloferacaceae archaeon | reverse complement strand
TCTGAGATATTTCACCACGGTCATCAGCGAGTCCCACCCATCATCTTCTGAGGATTATCCCTCGCCATCGTCTGCAGGTCTCCGTCTGAGAGTCCGTTCGCTCTCAGTTCCTCGATGAACGTTGCATACGCCTCGGGCGGAGAGTCGTTGGACGGTTGGCCGTGGTCGGTGGACAACACACACTGCTCTGGGCCAATCTGGGGGATACTGTTGGCCATTTTCTCGAGAGTGATGTAGTCGCTTGTAACAGCAATGTAGCACTTTTCGATAACGGCGCCACGGTCAGCGAGTGCGACTTGATCCTCGATAGAGAGGTGCATAAATGTCGAGTCAGCGTGAGTAATGAGATAGGGGATATCGGCTCCCATGCTCTCGATTTCGTCCAAGACCGCGAATGTGTCAGCAGGAGAGAGATGGCCGTTCCCGAGCGTAATGGTGTGATCTGCGGTATCGAGCAGGTCAATAATCTCGCGAATCTCTGGCTGTACTTCGCCATTCTCGGTGGCCGGCAGATTCTGTCCGCTGAAGGGGTAATGCCGGGTTGTCCCGAACTGTTCTGCACTGAATGTCGGGAGCCAGACGACGCTCACGCCAGTTTCTATCGCCAACTCGACTGCGGATGGATTGAATCCACCAACGAACGTGTTGAGCGTGAGCGACGAGAAAACGTCGACATCGGGCGCGGCCTGGCGGCCGAACTGGGCAGCTCCGAAGCTATTACCGAAATGACTCTTGATGACGATTCCCTTCTGGTCGGACTCACTCACCAACTGAGCGAGTTCCTCGGCATCGTGACGGCGCTCCCACAGCGAGGGCTCTGCGTGAACGTGAATATCGATTGCGCCGTCGGGTATCATCGCTCAGAGCCCTCACCGACAGGTTTGGTCACGGCGCGTGTCTCACCGAACGAATGTAACGCCATGCTGTGTTTCCCTGCTCCTCCAGAGACAATCGTAATGATATCTTCTGGCTTCTCGACGAGTGGGATCTGTGCCTGGTCGTTCGCGGAGTGGAACCGCTGATCTAAGGTGTAATTATCGTAGATCCCAGCCGTGCGGAGTTGCCCGGCAGAGTTGCGGGCCTGGTCGTAGAGATACCACTGGACATCCTCTCTTGACCACCCGCTTCGAGCGATAGTTTCGGCGTGTTCTGGACCGAACACCACGGTGACCTGGCCGCGAGAGTGGTGAGAATTGTTGTTCCCTACCGTCGCAAGGACATCCGCTGTCACGTTCAGAATACCCTCCGCCGTGTCGTGAACGTGGTCGTTGATTTCGTGAGGCGACTCAGCCCCGATCACTGTGACCGCGCTCTGGTTCTCGTCGTGACCGCGCTGCACGTGAAGCGGGTCCCAAGGTGTCCGAGCCTCGTTCTCAGCGATACAGAAACTGAACTTTCCGGGGTGGCCGTGAGTTGCGCGGTCAAGAACGCCGGGTTTGCCACCGCCAGCGTTGACCAGCAAGAGCCGAATCGCCCGGCCAATCGTGCTGTTGGACCGCTGGCCCTGACCGAACACATTATACCCGTAATTGATGTCGAGTTCGTCAATGACCGGGCCGCTGACGACGAGTAATGGCGCGACAGGGTGGGTCGTGGCGTTGATACCGTAGAGATTGAACCGCTCTTCGGTCAGTGCTTCGACAGCCGCCTCCAGTACCGGCATGTATTCCGGTTTGCAGCCAGCCATCACAGCATTGATTGCCAGGGTCTCTACCGCCACCTCTCCGTATCTTGGTGGGATGGCACCCAGTTTCGCGTCTGGATCGCGATTGCTGGCCCCGAGCATCTGCTCGACTCGATCGGGGGTTGGAGGGACGACAGGAAGCCCGTCAGTCAGTCCTCTATCATACAGATCGTCGTTGATTGATTCAACATCATCACCCGCTATCTCGATCGAGTCTGAAATGTGCTCCATCGATGGTCAATCAGAGACCCTCGGCGGTGGTTAAGTACTTATTTTTGTACTCTGCCTCGAGCTGCTCACGATCGGTTGTGAGCAGGCTCACCAGAGTGGGGACGATATCTTCTCCCCGGGCTCTGGCTTCCGCCTCGGGAATCCCACCCATCGGATGGGGAACCGTCGTGATCGGGAGGCCAGGCATACCGAGCGACCGTGTTTCGGACTGCCCGAGCGTGACGAATTCGTCGCTGTTGATAGTCGCGGTGGGGGTTCCCTGTCTTTCCAGATCGATACTGTCGTAGATCAGCCACGATGTGCAAGATCCACAATCACCGTACGCGTTCACCACCGCGTCACACTTACTATTCAGCTGTTCGGCGAGACCATCCGCGGGGATTGGACTTTTGTCCTTCTGTCGGTGAATCGTCGCCTCTACCCCGTGTTCCTCGACGAGAATCTCCCCTACTTTTTCCAGAAGCACCTCAGCGTTTGCTTTCGAGTTCGAAAGTAGTCCCACTGTCGCGCCTTCCATCGAATTTAGCCGCGTGGTGATTGGGGTCTCCTCGGCCGAGATTTCTCCCCGCGGGTCGAGAACGACACTATTGGCAGACATCCCACTGTCGATGGGCATTATAACTCGCATATTGTAATCCTCTTATATTAACATTCGTCTCTGAGTATCCTGTGTCTCCACGGCAGACTCCTCGCTCAAGCGATAATTTTCAGAATACGAGCCTCTCGGGAGTGTCAGACCATCTGATATTGTGGCGGATGCGTGCGGCTGATGAAAGGAGAGGACCCGGGGCTGTCATCCCGGAACAACATCATCAGAGTTGGTACTCGAGATCAAGTATCCTCTCACAGTGACGACGGTCTCCCTCACAGAGCAGTTCACTCGGCTATCCGTGGCCACACGTGTCGCCCGATCGTAAGCAGCCAAAATTAGTGTATTTACACGAAATCGAGGAGAAAGCCCACGAGATGTCGTGGGATGAATCCGACAACCCTTCCACAAACCATCCTCGATAGCCGACCGAGGGTTGATAGAGTCGTAACACTCAACATAGATTGCTGTCTATCTGACAGTATGCCACGGGGGTACAGTCCAGAGCGAACGTCGGTTCACAACCTCCACTACCACTTCGTGTGGTGTGGTCAATCTTCTGATTGACTGCTTGCAAATCGGTGATTTGCAATGCCCGAAGTACCGCAACCCGATGCTGACCGACGAGGTCGTTAACCGCCTCGAACAACTCATCGAGCAGAAAGCCGACGAACTCGCCCTCGACATTCTCCGACTGGCAATCCAGCCCGACCACCTACACCTGTTCATCACGGGCAACCCGAAACTCGCACCGAACAAAATCATCCAACAACTC
>JAQCMZ010000355.1 GCA_028274825.1 Haloferacaceae archaeon | reverse complement strand
ACGACGTGGCTCGTCCGCGAGTACGACGCCGTGTTCGTTGAGGAGTTGAAGATGAAAGGGATGCTTGAACAGTCGCACAACGCTCGCACCAAGCAGGATGCGGCGTGGCGACAATTCATAACTGGTACGAGGCGAATGCCACGGGGCTTAACCCCGTGGATGAAGCCGACACTATTTCTACAAATCACGATTAGTAAATCTAAGCAGCTATCAAATGAAAACATGACGGTTGTTTGGTCTGGCTGAGAGTCCACAAACACGGACGGTCAGGCTGCTAAACTGTCATACCCTACGAGGAGTGGGAGCCTCCACAGTCACGCCTATGGAGACGAGAACCACTGTGGGACAGATTCATCCGAGAATCTGTCTTGCAAGTTCCGTTGTCGAAGCAGGAAGCCTCGGGGCTTGACCCCGAGCCACTTCACACTCGCAACTTATGTTTCAGCCATGCCCTGGCGTGGGAAACACCGTGTTGACTCGTCTGACACCACAATATACTCGAGACTGATCAGCCCGAGTGGTGTCAATCGAGCGATTCGAGAAACCGGTCAGCAGAAGATGATAAATATTCCAGATCATCGGTGAATACCTCCACAGTCGCGCTGTCCGGCTCAGCCCGAGCGATTGCCCCGGCGAGGGCGTCGTACTCGATATCACCGCTTCCGACGGGAATATGCGTGTCACCCCGCCGTCGAGCGCCGTGAACGTGCAGGTGTTCGACGAGATCACCGTAGGAGTCGAGAAATTCCGTCACGCCGTCAGCTCCGGCTTCGAGGTATGCGTACCCCACGTCCAGACAGATCGCTACGTCGGCGCGGGTCGCCAACTCGCCGACACGTTCCAGTCGAGGGCCGCCAGCGTAGCCAGTTGTCTCATAACAAACGGTAATTCCATGCGTTTCCCCACGTGAGCTCACGTCTTCCATGCGAGCAGCCAGTGAGGCAGGCGCATGGCCCGCCCCCCGGGCATCTGGGTGGGCGACTGCTTTCTCGGCACCAATTGAGCCAGCCGTTTCCAACACAGTGTCAAGATATTCGGCCGTGGCGGCGTCGATAGGATCGATAGGTGTCGAGAGAGGCTGTCTGTACGGCAGATGAACCGCCGCTGCGAGATTGGCGCTGGCAAGTTGCGCTGAGAGGTCGGCGGGCTCGACTTCCTCGAGTGGGACCTCTCCTTCACCGAGTCCAATTTCGGTGAAGTCAAAACGAGACGGGAGCGATGGAACTCTGCCGAGATACGGGCCGATAGACACACCAATATCCATATGAGTAGTTACTGTTGGTGTCGCCTAACACTCCCGGTTCTCGTCGAACTCAGAGACCCGTCACAGAATCACCTTCTCGGGAGAGCAGTCTGTAGCGCGGGTCAGAATCCAGCCTGAAACTGCTACCCATCGAGATTCCCGGATTGACTTTCGCCCACGCCTGAAGAGGCGGGCGTCCGCTATCACTCTGTCAGTGAGTGCTTGTTCCTGCTTACCCAGTATATCGATATGGTAAAACCCGGCCGTCAGATTCCAAGTCGTGTTACAACTCGCCTGCCGCGGCCATTTCACGGAGGTCATCGACCCGATCTCGGATCTCGGCCATATCGCCAGATTCCTGTTTGTTATCCACGTGACTGTACATCAGGGCCATCCGGTGGTTGCTGCGAAGCTGCTCTTCGTTACGGTCAAGGAAGTCCCAGTACAGTGCGTTGAACGGACAGGCTCCGTCACCGGTGTCTTTGGTCTTGTAATACTTGCAGTCTCCGCAGTAGTCGCTCATCCGGTCGACGTAATTTGCAGAAGAGACGTACGGCTTCGTCGCGAACACGCCGTGGCCGTACTGGCCCATTTCGATCACGTTCGGTGTGGTCACCCAGTGGTACGCGTCGACGTATGTGGCGTGGAACCAATCGTTGAGTTCACTCGGTTCAACGCCCCACAGTGTCGCGAAGTTCGCCAGAATCATCAACCGCTGAATGTGGTGAGAGTATCCGTGGCTGTGGACATCACCGACCGTTTGTGAGAGACACTCCATATCGGTCTCGCCGGTCCAGTATGATTCTGGCAGTTCGTGTTCAGCACCGAGTTGATTTGCAGTCGCGAGTTCGGGCATGGCGTGGCGGTACACATGGCGCATGAACTCTCGCCACCCGAGGATCTGTCTGATAGATCCCTCCACCGAGTTCAGCACGATATCGTGGGTTTCGTAGGCTTTCTCGATTTCTTCCACTACCTCTACCGGGTGAAGAAGGCCGATATTGATCGACGACCCGAGGAGAGCGTGAGACATTGCCCAGTCGTCGCCACGCATGGCATCCTGATACGGGCCAAACTCCGGAAGTCGCGCGTCGACGAAGTGACGCAACTGTTCACACGCCTGGCTTCGCGTGACCGGCCACGGGAACTCTGCAAACTCCGAATCCCCCCAGGTGTCGAACCGTTCTGTCACCCATTCGGCTGTCTCAGCGACCACGGGTTCGTACTCGTGGCTGGGGACTGGCGGGCTCTCCCATTCCTCGGGAGGGAACTCCTGGTTTTCGTCGTCGTAATTCCAGTCACCACCGACCGGGTCGTCACCGTCCATGAGCACACCCGATTTTGCCCGCATCCATCGGTAGAACGGTTCGTGTTTGAAGCCACTCGTTTCGTCGTCGGGATCTGCATTGGCCCACTCGTCGAAGGCCTGTCGAGTGCTCGCGAACAGTTCGTTTTCCACGAATCGGACTGCCCCGTCGGCGTCATCCGTGAGTTCCTGGAACCGTCGTTCAGAACCGTAACTGGGCGAGCGCATCGCGACGAGTTCTGTCTCTGGATTTGCCGCAAAAAACTCGTCCAGCCCATCGCCGAAGGAATCAGCCTTGATATACGTCACATCGTAGCCGTCACCCTCTAACCGATCTCGGAAGCGACGCATCGCACTGAACACTAAGGTTAGTTTGTGGTGATGATACGGTCTCCGCTCGGCGAAAGAGTGGCCCTCGATCATGAGCACCTGACTACCCTCGGGAGCCCGAGCCATCGGCCCGGCCTGACGACTCAACTGTGTCCCGAGAATCCACGGGATCTCGTCCTCGGAGAGTGTGTACTCCGGTGGGGTACCGACGATCGGTTGTTTCATATCAACGATAGGTGTTCCACCGACAAAATAGCCTCGGCCGTCTTGTTGTTCGTGCGTCCAAACCGAAAGATAACAGCGATGATAGCGGGTTATCAGTCACTGCTATCAACTCGAACAGCCCGGTTGAGCAGGTGAATGCGCGATAGCCGGTCGGGTGAACTATCCTGGCAGTTTTGCTCTCGACACTCGTTAGATGCGTTTCGAGGACAAAGGCATCAGGCCGTCGCGAACGACTACACGCGAGGAACCCACCACAGATGTTCACTGACAATGCCAGCTGATTTGAAGATCGGTTGTCGAGCAGCGACGAAAGAGGCAAACATGTATTCATCGAGCCAATCTATCAAGTACAAAGAGATGCCCAAGAACCCTCTCGACGAGATCATCGTGAGTAAGACGGCACGCGACAAACAAAGACGATATCTTACATCAACACAGTTGCGTACTGTTCTTCGAGAGGGAGTTGGCAGAGTACATCGTCGTACTTCGCCAAATCACGATGGCTTGTATCCACAAAACAAGTTTGTCCTCCGCGGAACCTTTCAGGAAACGGAATTGGATATCGTATTTATTGTCGAGGATGGACAAACGACAATCATCACACAGATGTCACAGCACGCAGAGTCACTGCAGGGAATGTATTACGAGCAGGTCGGCACCACCGCGACAGAGGCAATAGCCAGCATCAACCGTGAGTAGATTACTCTACGCCGCTGGGCCGTCACAGCCCGTGTGAAGTCCCTCGGGGACAAGCCCCGAGGCTTCACCGTCTGGGGTCACACCGCACCCTGCAAGCGACTGTCAGTCCCTCCGACCTCTCCTGTGATGGATTGGCTGGACTGAACACCCGAACACGCCACATGTCCGTGGAGGTCGCTCCACCACGACCCGTTGAAACTCCCGTCGCAGCATTAACAGTGGCTGTTGAGAGGAGCCACAGTTCCACACTCTCGAATGACCAGCGAGGGAGTTGAGCTCTTCAACTCCATACTTTGTGGGTTGATTTCTGGTCGTTAATTTTTATCAATTCTAGCATGTTAATAGATGTGTCGGCTTCACCTCGGGATCAAGTGGTTCGAGAGACTTCGTCTCTCGTCATCACGGAAGACTGCGTCTGCCGAACGGCCCCGAGGCACTCACCTTGTTTTCTCTGTAGAGTGGAGTATGATGACTCACGCAGGAGAGCCGACGATCAAGATCAAAACCAGAACCGCGCCGTTCGAACACCAACATCAGCACCTGTTCCAGAGAATATCTAAGCGGTGACTGTTTTCGCGAGTATTGGTTCTCTTATTTCACACAACGGTATCACTGGTTATACCTCGTCCGGAATGTGCGGAGTGGCCAGTGACGCTACATACTGTGTGCAGACCCGAATCTAAGTTCAAATTCAGATTCGGATTCAGTCTCAGTCTAGCAGGAAGTCGACGGTCCTCGAGATCGAATTACTGCAGGGCAGAGACAAATACGACCCACACCGAACCGCTCATACTCATGGCCACGCTACCGTTGATACAACCACTCCTGTCCGGCGCCCTCCAGATCCGGCGGGGATACAGCTATACTCATGGTACGATACGGAGCCCATCCAAACAGGGAACGAATCGCGACAACAGAGCGCATCGCAGAGGAGCGGATAGGCAGTGAACACGTGCACTCGTTCACTAGTGGCGATCAGCATGTAGTCGATGCTGATGGGTATCAGTTTATATTCCATCTGTTGAGAGGGAAATACGATATTCGGGTGAATGGCCGAATCATGGCCAAATACACCTCGTGGGACGAGGCGGAACAGAAGTTCACTCGTCTACTCGAGCGCGGCGACGAACCCCCGACAGGACCCGAGTCGACTACTACTTCCTAGTTCGGTCACGATTGGCTTCCGCTCACCCAGGAGAATCGAGCCCTAAGCTGATCCGTGTGCTCTGCTCCGCCCGCAGTGGGTGTGTCGCGCGGACACTCAAGCCCCGCCTGTGGTGCCCCGGAGTCCAGAACACAGTAACTGGTCCTCGCCAATCTGGAGTACTGGTGGTTCGGATGAACAGTCGTGTGTCTGCTGTCCGGTGTTGGGCACGTGCATGGCTCGTCTCCCGCTCGGTTTGCTCACAGCTCTCGCTGGTCACTCCGTGAAATGTAGACTGCTCACACGAGGTGCGCTCGAACAGGCCGCATCAGGACCATATCTGTCAGGGACGACCGGCAACACAAGTGCATCAAACCCGTACGAAAAGATGATGCAAACTGATCCGCAGTCAGATGTCGACAGCATGGAGAGTGCCCAGTCACTCGCCAAAACAGGGGCAAAACTCGGTGCCGCGGCGGGGGCCCGGTTCGGCCCGGTAGCGACTGGGCTGGCCTCGGGCGTGGGCGGTGCAGTCGGGTATCTCGCTGGGAACGCGGTCGATACTGCAGAGAAGGCTCTCGACGAAAAACGCGCATTGACCGACGGGGGACACCCTGAAAAGAGTCAGGAATCTGATGGATCACAGGTCATGATCCCGGTGAACGAGGAGCCGTCGGAGTGACGCATTTCACGGGCAGAGCACTGGGAGTCCCGGTGCATAATCCCTAAGCGAGTCACCGGTGTAGTCATCTGTGGGTGATTCGATGATCGGCCTGTCGAGGATTCTTTGAGTTATTGTCACAAACCCTACGTCAGAAAACTGCCGAAGATGCCGTGTCCGACAGGCATAGACAGCGAATTAGGCTCAGTGACCCGGGGGCCAGTTGCATACGTCAAGATAGCAACGGAGTATTGACCGTGGAGATACGAAGTGCGGATACAATGTACGAGATTAGCTTCGAGAAACCTCACAAACTGACTGACGGTGATGAGACGACACTCACGGTCGCGGATTACGACGATGTCGGAAGCATGTTTATTCTCGAATTAGAAGGAGGGACGACCCGCTCGGTCGGGAAACAGTTGATCGAATCAGTCGAAGAATCCGACGGATAGTATATCACTGTGGCTACGATTATAGATATCTACTCTGGGACACGATCAGAACTCAGTTCCGAATTCGGACCGATATTTTTACACAGGTGCGAGGAGACTGTCCTGAGGTCGGACGGAAATCGAACAAGAGTGATGACGAGAATCGGCGATTCTCGACGGATGACCTCGGGGTTGAATCCGACACCTCCCAGTGCACACTCTGAGTGTTATCGGGACACACTCACGCGTGTGACGACGCAATCGTCGTCTGGCTGAGAGTCCGAAAACAAGGGCGGTCGGACAGCTCGTCGTCGCTATCACGGAGGTTTGGGAGACGCCGAATCCACGCTTGTGGAGACTGGAACCGCTGTGTCCAAGATGGATGCAAGTTCCGTCGCAGAAGCAAGAAGCCT
>JAQCMZ010000352.1 GCA_028274825.1 Haloferacaceae archaeon | reverse complement strand
CGCCGACGCTTTCGTCTCCTGATTTCGGGATACCCATACCATCGACAATCAGTGCGGCCTCTTGGCCCTGGATCGCTTCGGGAACGCGTTCCCGAAGCTCGCTTTCGACGTTCTCGTGTGTCCACGGACTCTCACGAACAAACCGTTCGAGTCGTTCTTGATCGATATGCATTTTCTCAGCGATGTCAGTGACGGTATTGGAACTTCCGGGGCGCAGCAGGCCCCGGAAGTACCGGCCTACATTCAGCCACGTTCGTTCGTGTTTCGGCCACGATGACCCATCTGCCCGAGTTGTGAATGCTGTTTGGTAGTCGCTGAGAAACTGTAGCCCTTCCGCCTGCTTCGGTCTTGCATCGCTCATCTTGGATCGGCCGACTCGTCCTGTGCCTGAAAATCAACTGCCGGAATTAAACCTCGGAAGTACTGCTATAACACCCTCACTACTGGTTGGATCGTAGTTGGCGCAATAGGTTGGGTTGTGTCTTCACTCGACCAATGCACAAAATTCGTCATTCGGAACTACTGTCAGCCGGCAGTCTCGGCTGACCCCAACCTACAACCGGGAGATACGGAGGATACTGGGACTGTTGTTGAGGTATTGTAGAATAGTATTCTATTTTAGAATAGTACACTATTTACTTGATTCCAGAGAAGCGGATTCGCGGGCTTGTCCGAACCGTTCGGCCACCTCGTCGACGAGGTCTTCCTCCACGACAGTTCGGAGGAGCGCGTCCGTCATCTCCCGAACGACGATGTTCTGGTAGCCCTGTTGGTTGAGTTCGCGCTCCAATTCGTACTTCAGCCAAGAATCAAAGTCTTTGATCGTAGCCTCACGGGCATAGAAGGGGCGCTGTTTGGCAGCCTCGTAGCTGAACGCAGTATCGGTTATCGGGTCCTGCGGCTCGACTGAGTCCTGAGTCGGGGTCTCCTCCATCGACTCCGGTTCTGACGCCTCATCCGTATCCTGTGGTTCGTCGTCCGGTTCATCTTCCAGCGTCTCTCCGAGGTCGGCAAACGGATCATCCTCAGCCATGACGGACCACCTCCCCGGCCTCAACGATGTGCGCCAACTCGTCGAAACACGTCAACTGGTCACAGTCGGGATCGTAGTCCAGTAGCGGCTTGCGCTCACCGTAAGCCTTCGTGATGCTGGTACGGTCCCGAATGCCCGGTGAGGATTTGAGGTCGCCGGCGTCAACGGCCTCCCAGTCCGTAATCCGCGCGAAATTCGGGATCCGGTCCTGAAGACTATCGTGGGAATTCAACCGTTCGAGGAGCTGTCGATCCTGGGTCTGCTGGTCGATACGACCGCTCAGCATATTCGGAACCAGCGCCAGCACGTCGACATCCATGTGCTGACGAAGCGGGGAAATTTGACGCTCAATAGTTCGCTCAAGGCCAGCCATCGCCTCGTTTCCGGGTGCAAGGGGAAGGACCAAATTTGCCGTCGCAACCAGGGCGTTGTCCGTGAGGCGGGACCGGTACGCCGGGGAATCCGTGACGATGTAATCATAGGTGTCCCCAAGAAGTGGGTCGACAACCTCTCGCTTGAGCAGCGCAGAAGGCTGAAAGACATCGCCAACGACGATCTCCCGCTCGACCTGTTCAAGGTCCTCGCTGGAAGGGAGTATATCGAACTCGTAGCCGGTATCATAGACGACAGAGGTCGGGTCAGCATCATCGAAGAAGACGTCACCAATGGTTTCCTCCGTGTTGTGGTATTCGTCGTCATAGCCTAATCCGACGGATGCGTGACCGTTGGGGTCAAGATCAATGAGGAGAACATCGTGATCTTGAGCAGCCAGCTGTCGAGCGAGGTTGACTGCGATTGTTGATTTACCAACGCCCCCCTTCAGCATACAAACCGATACAGCGCGAGAATTCCCGTCAGTCTGTACCGAGCTATATGGGCTATTTGGGCTATTCGTGCTATCTATACTATTCTTACTATCTGAGCCACTCATACTATTCAACAGTATCACTCCCTCAAGACTTAACTCTGTGGTGAATAGTTTGAATAGCGAGCTATTCTTTCCAGTGAGGCTATTTTAGAATAGTAATCTATTCTGAAATAGAATAAATAGAATAAGAGAACTAGAATCAGGAAACGAGTTCTACATCGCCGAAGATCAGACTCGTTAGCGCTCAGCTGACTGGACGACAACTCAAACAGGCCCTCAACAAAACGAGGATCATGACTACCAGGAGGAGTAACCTGTCGCTACGGAAGCCACCATTTCAGATTTCTCGGAGAAACGCCCCTCGACCGTGGCTGGAGATGCTCACCCAGGCATCTAGTAAGGTTTTTAATCATTCCCGAAATACTGGTAACTACTAAATGTACGAGGTGCTCGATGACACGGCAGCGCAGGTCATCCTGGCTATCGAGAGTGGTGACTCCATCCGCCGTGTCGCGCAACACCTTCACACGCCGTACGAGACGGTGAGACAGGCCGTCAATCGGCTCGAAGACGCAGGCTACGTCGGTTATGATGACGGCCTTTCCGTCCTCGACGAGCGCGTGAGAGACGCCGCACGCGAGCTCGTGGCTGCCAGCGCCGGCGTCAGTCCGCCTTCGATTGAGGAGACATACGTCATTCCACAATTAGGTGACTGGCCATTCGCATTTACACGGATCGACGCCGTTTACGTATGGACCCAAGGTGGCTATCAAGTCGGTCGCGACCCCGATGACTATCCGCTTTTCTTGGCCGTCCACGAGCAAGACGTCGACGCCTGGGAGACGTTTGTCGAGTCGTTCGACCTCCCTACCGCATTTGAGCGACAGCCCCGAGACGAGTTGGACGGACCGCTGCAGATCGTCCTCGAGCCGCGCCCGTCACTCAATATCGAACACATCGAAGGGTACCCGGTAATCCCAAGAGACGAAACAATCGAGTATATGCGCGAGAACTACGCCCAGTTCCAGTCGGCGCTGGCGATGCTCGACCGGATGTACGACGAACTCGACCTCAGCGTCGCATATCGAGAAGAGGAACGGGCACAGCCATGAGCTTCAACAATCGAAGTGACGCGCTCATCGAACTGCTCGAAGAGCTCACTCAAGAAGGCCTCGAGTACGTCCTCGTCGGCGGTTACGCTGTTTCAGCGTTTAATGCTCGCTTCTCCACGGACCTCGATATCGTCGTCGCGCCGGACTCCAAAGCTGACTTCGTCGAATTCCTCGAACGTCGGGACTTCGAGGAAACGGACAGCCAC
>JAQCMZ010000330.1 GCA_028274825.1 Haloferacaceae archaeon | reverse complement strand
GACTGTTGCTGACAAAGCCCTTACCTCAGAGCAGACGGCTCGCAAGCACCTTCGCTCACTGGTCGAACACGGCTACGTGACGGAGACAGCCTCACCTGACTCGAAGGCCACGCTGTATCGACGGGCGAACGATTCACTCGCGCTCGAACAGACGCGGCGCATCCTTGACGAGACGGATGTCGATACACTCTCGACACGCGCTCTAGAAATGCGCGAACAGCTTCGTGAGTACGGCGAGCGGTTCAACGCGAACTCGCCCGATGCGGCTGTCCGAGCCCATGCGGATATCGACCCGGAAACGCTCATGGAATGGCGAACGACACGGCGCAACCTCGCGTCCGCCGAGGTGGCACTCGCACTCAGCGGCGTCGAAAACGTGTCGGGGGTTACGGAGGCAGCCTGATGCAATTCGACAGTGGAGAGAGCGAATCTCACGCACCTCGAGGAGCGATCAACGTAGCGAAACTCGACGCGTTTCGCGATGCGTTCGTATCAATCGAGCCAATGGCCTCTGGCACGATTAATGATCGACTTGATCCTCAAGAAAGATGTCCGACAATGATGAATCTTCACTGGCTTTGTCCATCTCGCCGTTGAGCAACGTCTCCCCGAATTCTTTATGACCTATGACCACATAGGACATAATGAGTGGCAGATGCCACCAAGCCACCCGCTTGAGTTGAACCGCGCTGTCCCCGGCGGGCGCGTGGAGATGTTCGCAGTCCCGGACGAAGAGTATCCCGGCGGGTGGTTCTACAGATTTCAGTATTACCATCCAGACGAGGGAGAGATACTGCGCTACAACAACGCTCACGATGACGACGACATCGGCCGGCACCACCGACACATCAGCTTCGGTGACGACTCCGAGATAGAGTTTCAGAACACCGTCGCACACGTCCAGCGCTTCCTGACCGAAATCGACCGCATCGCAGACATCGCTGACGGAGAAACCCATGACTGACACCGACCACGACGGCTGGCCCGACAAGTACAGTGACCCACGTAACCGCCCACATCCGGATGTACTCCGGGTGACTGTCGAGACGTTCGACGAGATGCGTGAGGACACGCTGGCGGCAACAGAAGCCCTCGAAGAGGGTGAGGAACAGCCCGCTGTCGTCTCATTCAGTGCCGTTGCGGAGTTGCGGAAAATCCTCACCGATCGACGGCTCGAACTCCTCCAAGCACTCATGAACACGGATGGTGCAGCAGAGAGCATCTCGGCTCTCGCCGACGCTCTTGACCGAGACTACCGGACGGTTCACGACGATGTCACCATGCTCGATGAGTATGGGCTCGTCTTCATCATCGACGAAGGCCAGACCAAACGCCCGTACCTCCCGTACGAACGCATCCACCTGGATGTCGAACTGGTCGGGTCTGATCCTGGTGAGGGACCTGCTCCGGCCTAAAATTCTGTAGTCGCCGTTCTGTAGGTCGGTAGCGTATCGACGAACCTCCGCTGGTCTTCTGCTGTTGGGCGTCCTCCTGATATGCAAGGGATGTTCCAAGGGCTGGTCTTCCAGTGTGACGGACTCGGAGTTCCCTGAGTATGTGACGTCGGTTGGAGTGTCCGAGAGCTTCCTTTGTGATGAGGCAAACACCAACTCAACTGCCAGTTTTCGGACAGTCAATCACGATGGGAGACCATCGCAATGACACGTGTATATCCGATGTGTGGACAACTGAACCGTTTGATGACAGTGTGTGAGAACCGTCCGGCGATTCATCCCACGAGGAAAGTCGTGGGTTTTCTCGCCTCATCTGTATAAGGCGGCGACGGATATTGCCACGACTGATTGACTGTCGGGACTGTCGTCGCCACGGTGGACTGTCACCCACGGCACCGCCCACGGTGGACCACTCGAGGAGTTGGTGTCTGCTGAGTGCCGCCACTGTTGCGGCTACGGTGGACTGCCACGGTCTACGAACGCGGCTGACTGTCGGACTGTCGCAGTCTCTCACCCTTCCCGACTGTCGCACACTGCTGTCTATCGTCTCAATTGGCTTATTGACTCGTCTCGAGTGCCGGTTTCGCCGGTTCCACCCCTGCCACCCCGAGTGGAATCGGGAGGACCCGGACTCCTCTCACGCATATCCGACTGTCGGGACTGTCATCGCCTCGGCAGGGTGACTGATCGGCAGTGCTACCCGTCGTTAGTAGTCTCTACTAACCCGAGAGTGCCAACGACGCTGTCGCCGTGGCGGTCTCTCGTGAACGAGACGAACTCTCTGGAGACCGGACCGACGTCAACCGGATGAAAGTTGAGAGGGCGGCATCTCTGGACGACTGCGATTGTCACACGATGAGACAACCGGACGCCCGGTTACTGCCTGATAACTAACGAGACGGACTCTCGTGCTGTGAGAGACACTTACACAAAAAGTATAATTCATCCGACGGGTGGTGCTCGGACACTCGTGATTCGAACGAAGATTGGAGTCGGCCCAGACCCGAATTGTGAAGCATTCACACTTGTTCGACTGCGTGGGCTTTGCTCGCTATCTTCTGATTCGCTTCCGACTGTCTCGCACATCACACTGTCTCGCGACACTTTCCCCCGAGACTCGGCGGGGTGGCCCTACTCAGAAAAGCCGCTCCAAAAGGTTTAGATACCTACCATGACACGACATATTGTATACCGGGCAAACAGTGCCCACATACAGTACCGTACGCGGGGTATGGCCATCACAGACACATGAATTGCCCAGACTGCAACCACGACACGACATCGATCGTCGACACCAGACAGACAGAGGGTGGTGAGACGGTTCGACGCCGGCGTGAGTGCAATCAGTGTCAATTCAGATATACCACGTACGAACGGAAAGACTGGGACCAGCTCCGCGTCAAGAAGAGTGATGAAACGACCGAGTTGTACGACAAACAGAAAATCCAGCGCGGCATCGAATTGGCTGTCGAGAAACGGCCCGTCTCGTCTGGCCAGATCGCAGAGATAACCGACGAGATTACAGCCGAGATGAAAGCCCGAGACGAGCAAATAATCGGATCAGAGACGATCGGGGCTGCCGTCGCTGAGCGACTCCGCGAGATCGACCAAGTGGCATTCGTGCGATTTGTGTCGGTATACAGGGGGTATTCAGATCCAGCAGAGTTCGTCGACGTCCTCGACGAGATACTCGCTGATGATGCTCTTTCCAGCTCAGAGACAGACGCAGATCACACACACAGTTCCGAAGCAGACACGCAATCAAATCGATAATCATGCAGAATTCAACTCAAACTAACGTAGACGACGGCACAGACAGCCAGTCAGATATCTTCACGGCCCGGACACATCTGAAACCGTACGAATACACTGACTTCCTCGATTACGTTGATGCGGTCCGCAACAGCTACTGGGTACACGAGGAATTCAATTTCGACGGTGACATTCAGGACTACCGCGTGAACACCACTCCAGCAGAGCAAACGACAATCAAGCGGACGATGCTGGCGATCGCACAGATCGAAGTGCAAGTCAAGACCTTCTGGAGTGACATTTACGAGGACATGCCAAAAGCCGAGGTCGGCAATGTGGGCATGACCTTCGCGGAATCTGAAGTGCGGCATATGGATGCCTACTCTCATCTGCTGGATGTGCTGGGTATCGAAGACGAATTCGAGCAGATAACAGAGGTCCCCGCAATCCAGCAGCGTATCGAGTATCTCGATGAGTATCTCGAGATGGGTAGCAGCGATAATAAACAAGAGAGCGTCATGGGCATCCTGCTGTTTTCCACGTTCGTC
>JAQCMZ010000328.1 GCA_028274825.1 Haloferacaceae archaeon | reverse complement strand
AATCTGACGGCGGGTCCTGCTGCCGTGCCGGATTCAAAACCATCTATTCTCTTCTGTTCGGCCAGTAGAGTAAAATCTCTCGAAGCGTCTCGAAGTTTCCCTCGCTGACGGAATCCCGGTCAACCGTCGGATATGTTGTGCGATCATTGTGTAGGCGAAAAGGGGCTTTTATAACTCTGACTCGACTTCCCGCTGGGTTAGAAGTTCGGCAATTGGTTTTATTCGTAGACGACTGAGGCTGATACGTGACAGATTTCGACAGACGGACAATCGTCAAGTCGGCGGGCACTGGTGTAATCGCAATAAGTCTCGCGGGATGTTCCGGCGGTAGCGGGTCTGACGAGTCAGGCGAGTCGGGAAGTATGGATGAAAGTGGTTCTGGCGGTAGCGACGAAGAGATAGGCAGCGGTGACCAGTTCGTCGATGAAGAACCAGATTACGGCGACTGGTTCGACGATGTGGGGAATTATCAAGGGACACTCGATATGACCGACGCCGATGAGATCCAGGTTGCTGTCGGAACTGGCGATCAGGGGTTCCTGTTCGACCCACCAGCAATCGCAGTGTCTGCAGGCACTGACGTGGTGTTCGAGTGGACTGGGAAGGGCGGACAACACAATGTCAAAGACGAAGACGACACCTTTGATTCTGGGTTGGAATCCGAAGAGGGGTTTGTCTTCACTCACACATTCCAGAACACAGGGACTTATCGATACGTCTGTAGCCCTCATCTCGCGCTGGGCATGAAAGGCGCGGTAGTAGTTGAGTAATCAACCGAATATCTCGTCTATCTCGACAGTTTTCGGTGGGGGGTGGTAGAGCCCGTCGACGCGTTCGATTGCTCCAGCGGTGTGAAGATGGTCAAGATGTGCATACGCCTCACCGGGGCCGTGCATGACATGTATTCCACTGAGGTCGCCGAACAACTCGGCGCTAACTGTCCACGGGTCGGCCGGTCCAAGCCGTTCTAGTGTCTTCAATACACGTCGTGTTCGGTCGTGATGGTGGCTGATTAGTTCGGAGATTCTGTCAGCGGGATTCGTAATCGTCTCTCTGTGACCGGGATAGAATCGATCGAAACCACACTCGTCCAGAGTTCGTAACGACCGGAGATACGTCTGCAACGGCGCGTCAACCCGGGGGTCCGAACCACCAATGTTGGGCGTATACTCCGGAAGCACCGCATCGCCACTGAGCAGAGTCCCATCGGTGAGGTCGAAACAGCAGAGTCCGGCCGTATGGCCTGGTGTATGGATTACTCGCAGTGGTTGCCCGCCGACAGTCAACTGGTCTCCGCCATTGAACGGAGTTATATCGACAGATGTCCCGCCAATACTATTAGTATTCTTCAGAAAATCCATCAGTTCCGTCAATTCCGGCTCGGGGATCCCCCAATCCTGGAACGACGATTCTCGCAATTGGTCGAATGTCTCAATTGCGTGTTCTCCGCGAGCCACGAGCGGAGCATCGGTCCGGTGAGCGTGGACTCGTGAGTTGCCGGCGTCTTGAATCTCTCCGGCGAGGCCAGCGTGGTCCGAGTGCCAGTGGGTGAGCACGAGATCGTCAATATCCGTGAAAGTGAGACCGTGGGCTGCGAGACCGGATTTCAGTGTCTCTCGAGCGTTGGCTGTCGCAACTCCGCTATCGACGAGCCCCACCGTCTCGTCTGTTGTGAACAGGTATGCGTTGTTCCGCCCTTCGAACTCCTCGTTGCCCAGCGAGATACACTCCATACTTTGGTGGGTCTCGCCGCGGACAAAAACACCTCGATGGACCAACATCCGGAGGCGAGTCCACAGCGGGTATCGAGGGAGATCACGTCAACCAACGACGATACTGGGGGGATAGACTCCCGCTGGTCATCCCGGGGTTCAGAATGGACCGTGTGGGAACCTTGTTCCGAGCGGGATTACAACTGAACAGGGAGACCGCCCACCGTTTGAACAGTGAGATGACTCCAGCACCGGTCATCCAGTGCAACAACAGTCTCGACACAATAGGCGATCTGCTGAGGTGAAACGGGGACCACGCTCACGCTCACGATAGACACAAGTGGGTCTCACTCCAACGCTCCGCTACAGCCAACCCAGCAGCAAGACTTCTGGCCTGCACCGACTCAACACAGGTAGGTAAGCCCCGAGAGTCGGGCCGATAGTTCGGCTTGGTGGTCTCGGTGCTGGACGCCTCTGAGTGTCACGCCTCACGGCCGAAACTGAGCTGATATGAGACAATCCCACAGTGTCGGCGAGCACGGTATCGCAGGTCGGTGGCGTGGCGTGGCGTGGGGTGGCGTGGCTTTGCTCGGGGACACGTCCCGAGCCACCCGCTCTGTCGCGCCTGCAGGCCATTGAGGTGTGGTCCGGCGTGGCGTGGTCCAGTGGAAGTTCGGTTGTGAATTCTTCACGCCGATCAGACCGAGTGACACTCGTGATCCTGAAATCACCGCAGACACGAAACGTTGAAACATCGGGTACTTATACGTCGTATATGGAACTGCGGGTTATCAACAAGACTGATGCGGAACTCCGGATCGAGATTGCTGGCGAGGACCACACATTCATGAACGTCCTCAAGGGGGCGCTTCTCGAAGCAGACGATGTCACCGCGGCGACGTACGACATGAACCCCGAACAGTCAGGCGGCCAGACAGATCCGATTCTCACGGTGAAAACTGAGGAGTCAGACCCACTCGATGCATTGGAGGGGGCAGCCTCCGATATCTCTACTCGGACGGACGCACTCCGGGAAGCCGTCCAAACTGCCTGAGAGTCTCGCGGGCCGACACAGGGTCGTCCCCCCGCTGGCGTCGGAATTGTAACCAACAGCTCATCGCTGCTGCTGAAGCAGATTAGGCTTCACGGCCAACTTATCTAACTCATGTCCGTTCGACTCTGTGATGGAATCGAAATCGAACTGTCCGACGGAACCCGTGTCGTCTGTGATGCAGACAACCCCGACGGGGATATAGACGTAGTTACGCACGCTCACGGCGACCACTTCCCAGAGGGAGACGCGACAGTCGTGTGCTCAGCGTTGACTGCGTCGCTGGCGCGGGCCAGACGAGACGAACCCTTACAGCGAGTCACCGACGATCGAATCGACCTGATTCCGGCAGGTCACGTCGCAGGATCCCGGGCGGCAGTCGTTACCGATCCCGACGGGACTCGATACTGCTATACTGGAGATGTGTGTACACGGTCACGGTTCTACTTAGGAGGGTTCGAGCCGCCTGACTGTGATGTATTGATCACCGAGGCAACGTATGGCGAACCCGAGTATACCTTCCCCGATCATCAAACAGTAGCCGACGAGATACTCAGCTGGCTTGAGGAACTCGAATCCCCAGGATTACTGTTCGGCTACGCGCTAGGAAGGGCTCAGAAACTCCAACTGTTAGCACAGAAGGCAGGTGTCGAGCGGATTTTCGTGACCGATGCAGTCCGGCGTGTCAATGCGTCGATCGAAGACCACCGACATGTCGTCTTCGATGTCCAACAGTACAACAGTGACACTACCCTGGGCGAGGGCGATGTTCTCGTGTTACCGATGACCACCGCACGGTTCGATTGGATTGAAGACCTCTGTGCGGAAACCGACGCAGTCAAGGCCGGATTCTCCGGGTGGGCGGTGAATTCGTCGTTCAAGTTTCGCGGCAACTATGATATCACCTTCCCACTCTCGGATCACTGCGATTTTGCCGAACTGTGTGCCATGGTTGAGACGGCTGATCCTGCTCACGTGTACACCAATCACGGGGCAACCGATACGTTTGCTGAGTGGCTGACGAGTGCCGGATATCAAGCGACAGCCCTCCGGCGGAACCAGCGGTCTCTAGGAGATTTCTAGAACAGGGATCGGTTCCCGTAATCGATGTTGTCAAACACGACACAGTGTTGGTCCGTCAGTATGAATCAAACGTCGTCACAGCGGACTCAACAGTCTTACTTCATGCGTTTGACCGGGCTCTCTCTCAGATCCGGTAAGGGTCGTATTTGGGACGGGTATCGGCATCAGCGGGCAGATCATAGCGATTGTAAAACTGTTCTCTGGAATCCGATGCTGCCGCCGTGAACAGTATAAACGTGCCGAACGGTGTAGAGTGACTGTCAGCGTCAGGCAGATCCGAATCCAGGAATAACACCTCCACAGCTGGGTCCCCAACGCCAGGGACAGACTGGTAGTAATCTTCAATCGGGAGCAGTCCAGCAAGTACGTTCGGAACGAACTGACCGTCTGAGAGCGGGTCGCGCGGCTGTACACAACAAGCCGCGACAGGTTCGTTCTCTTCCAGAATGACGGTCGAAGCGGGATTTCCGTCAGATCGGTTCCAGCAGTCGACCGCTACTGAAGGGTACGTGACATTTACCGCAAAATCCGTCGAAACCCCGCCCACCCGGTCAATCTCGGTTATTCGCCACGGCTCCGACTCGGCGTCTGGATTACCAGACAGTGTCGCATCGATTAACGCCCCGGTTTCAAGCTCGTCGATGGCTGCTTGCAGTTTGTCGTACCCGGACTCGAAGACGGTGTACAGTTGCGGTGTCTCGACATCTTGCAGGTTGATATGTGGAACGGCATCCACGACGGGATACACGCGAAATCGTCCAGATGTGATCGACATACCAAAGATAGGAGCCGCAGGCGCCTGTAGCCGTCGGTCCGACTCCTGCAGACGGAGACTACGTCTGCACAGTTCAGTTCAATGGAGGGCCAAGTGGAGACCGTGCAACCGGAAGACAACACGACGACTGCCGCAGTCAGCTTTGCCACACAGGATACACCCGGTGATACTGTTGTCATCAATTGTGCCCGGTTAAATGATGGCGGGTTCGTGGCGATTCATGATTCCTCGCTGCAAGACGGGAACACGGTAGGTAGTGTAATCGGCGTTTCTGGATACTTAGAGTCGGGTAAAAACGAAGAGGTTGAGATTGCTCTCAACAAGCCGCTCAAGAAGGATAACACGCTGATTGCGATGCCTCATCGTGACACGAACGACTCTCAAGAGTACGAATTCGTCGAATCCGGCGCCGAACAAGACGGCCCCTTATCCTGACTCCAGTGGCGAGGCGATAGCTATCTCCGTAACGGTGACACAAACCGTTGACATCCTCCTCCGCGTGACCGCGGCCGAATCCCACGCCACCGCTGAATTGGGAGTGGCAGGGTTGCAGACTCCCAAGCCAACACACCGGTGGAATCGGTGAGTGACCAATCGATGGGCAGTCTCCTGGGAGTGGCCACCCCAGGACTCCTCTCGTCTGTCGTGCTTGGATTCCCAGTGTTGTGTTGACCACGGGGAGTCCGACAGACTGCGACAGACTCGGAGTGACTTCCTCTGCAACTGTTCGCCCCCAGTGGTTGGTGTGTGATTCCCACATCGGGCCACACCCTGCCCTGTTTCCAGTGTGGGCGGGCACTCGAACCGCCAGTTAGTGGGCGCTCGGCTACACTGGGGTCGTCCCCAGTGCGCCGACACTCACACAGACGACAGTGTGGAGCAAAACCAGTCCGAAACTGGCGCTGTGACGGCGCGTATCCACGCCGTGAACGGCGTGGGAGTGCGCCTGTTCAGCCTATAAAGAGACATCCGACTCGGAAGCGAGCGAATCTACTGCGACCCCCACAGAGACCGCGACAGAAGTCGCCAGTGAGACCACGACAGAAGTCACCAGTAAGACTCCAGGAAACGCATCTAGCGAGGATTCAATACCTGGATTCGGGTTGCTTGACGCGTTAGGCGCTCTCGGCAGCACCGCCGCACATCTGTACCGGCGAACAGTGAATTCTGCTGGTGAAAAAGGAGAGATAGCTGAGTCCGGGATCACCTCCGGCGACTATCTCGCCGAAAAGGCTGACCACTCCAGTGAGCACCGATTGACCGCCTCGTCCAATCAGACGTCAGTGAGCGGCCGTCTAAACCTGGCTGTCTTGATACTGTTCGTCGTCACTTCGCCCGAAACAACGGGAGATAGACACTTTTGATATCCTCTACGCCGTGAACGACGTGGGATTGCGCCTGTTCAGTCTATAATATCGAGGTGTTTTCAGACTCGACTATCTGTGCGAGTGTGAAACGATACCCGTCCAGTCGATACATTGGATCGATGACCTCTTATCGCACGCTGACCTGATACATGAGAATGAGTGTGTTGGAGATTCGCAAGCCACAGTCGGACGACAGGTCCGAACTGGAGGCGCTGATTACAGCTCATTTCTCCGAAGGGAGTACATACGACGTGACACTCGGACTGGAAGATCCGACGTTTGAACTCCGGGTAGCCGCGACCGACGACCAACTCGTCGGGGTGCTAGCGGTGAGCGTCTTACCAGACCCCCGGTCGGTCGCCGAAGAGATGCACTTTTTCAATTCCACAGAGCACCTCCCAGCGGCTGACCAATACGGATTGCTAGAGACCGGGTATGTCCGGGAGGGATACACGGGACAGGGAATCGGGAGTCGCCTGCTCAACCGGATTCACGAGCTCGGCCGTGAACTCGGCGTAAGCGTGTTTCTCGCTGATTGTTGGTATCACGGCGGTTCTGACTCTCCAGAGAAGCTGTTTGATCGGCACGGGTACGACACGGTCCACCGAGAGCCACTCAATGAGCCCTTTTCGGACTGTCCAAAATGCACATCTGAATGTACCTGTGAGAGTGCGCTAGCGGTCACACAGATCGAATACTGAGAGTCTCGGGAGGGACAGTGTCGTTCAGTTTGGTATGATGACGGATTCTGACACCGCAGGCTGACGATTTCTGAGCCATGGCCGGCGACGGCATCCGGGTCTCGATACTCCGGCCGATTTAGCTGAATTGAGGGCACTAAGCCCCCTTGCTCAGCGAGCGGCCGTGAGTAGGGAGGGGATACAGCGCCCGCACGAGTTACTTGCACGCTCTCCGCCACGCTTCCTACCCCTGCAGTCAAGCACGGGAGTAGGATGCTCACCACAGTTTCGACGATGTTCAAGCGCGACAAGAAGCGTGCACCGTCGATTGTGGCTGAGTGTCCACCCGGAAGGAGTGGGACACTCCGAACCA
>JAQCMZ010000327.1 GCA_028274825.1 Haloferacaceae archaeon | reverse complement strand
AGAACCACCGAGCATCCACCTCGGGAAGAATCCGTGGGGATGCTCATGGACTGTGACGGGTGGGACTGCTGGGAGTGGCCACCCCGGGACTCCTCTCCTCGGTCGTGTTCGGACTCCCAGAGTTGTGTGTGCCTCGGGGAGTCCGGCAGGCCTCGACGGACTCGGAGTGACTTTCTTCGTGCTTCCAGCAGTCAACTCCGGTCGAAGCCTGTGAGGATTCGCCGGTCATCGACTGGGTCCGATTATTGGGTGGTTGCTTGGGGCAGGCCGCCATCGGCCGAGGAGGCGGGATCGCTCCGTCCTCGGCCTGATTCCTCTCTATAGGATTAGTTGCCTGCTACTTGAAACTCGTGGGGAGAACTCTCAGCTCGCAGTCGGGCGTGGATTGCGTCCGAGTTGTCGGATTCATCCTGCGGCTCAAGCCGCAGGGATTCTCCTCGCTCTTTATAACCCCGGATTCGGCAATCAGGCTTCGCGTGGAGGTGATGGCAGAGATCTTACATCGAGAAGACGTTACGAATCCGCTCCACGAATCCGGGCGCCGCGTTCGTGCGCTTGTCTTCGAATATCGGATGGACGGCGTTCAGCAGTTCTGTTTGATTGTCAAACTCGGATTCTCCGACTTCTTCTAACACCTCTCGGAGAGAGATAGTGTTCCCCGACCCATCGTATGGAATGTCAATCGACTGGACGGACTCAAGAACCTCTTCTGCGGTAGCTGGAAACTGGACACCTGACTCGTCGATACGGGCGTTCAGCGCAGCAATCCCGAATTCAAGCGTGTCCGGTTCCGACGAATCATTTCTCGGCGGTCTCATTGTTATGTATGCTTTGTAATCACGGTTCAAAATCCCCGCGGCTTCCAACGCAGTAGAATCGTCGCTCACCTGCACCTCCACGAGAGCAGTGTCACCATCTCTCGATAGGCCCCCAACCCAGGAATCTGTCTGCTATCAGGGTGGAGAGTATCCTATTACCAGCAATTGGCAATACGACCAGCGATCATATGCGAACCTGTACGCAGTAAGCTTACGTGTTCAGTTTCGAGTACACACGATCAAATTGCCGACAACTGTCACCAAATCAGCCCCTCGTAAGTGATCCCGCGTCGACGTTCGACGATCCGGCGTCCGTCGACGACGACCGGAGTCTCCATCGCGTCGAATTCCGCGTCTAATGCCGCAAATTCGCCCCATCCTGTGACCACGCAGGCACCCTCGGCTCCGTCTAAAGCTATTGCCGCAGTATCCGCGTATCTGATATCGGGAAACTGCTCATGCATGGGGGGAATCGCTATCGGGTCATATGCGACGACCGTAGCACCACTGTCGCGGAGGCTCTCGATTACGTGCCCGGCCTGGGAGTTCCGAATATCGTCGGTTCCCGGTTTGAACGCCACGCCCAGGACAGCTACCTCGGCCCCGTCTAGATCGATATGTGTCGCGAGCAGATCGATCAGTCGGTCGGGCTGTTGCTGGTTCGTGTCAAGAGCAGCCTCCAACAGTTCGGGCTGATACCCCTGTTCGCGGGCGGCGGCGATGATCGCGTCGACATCCTTCGGAAAGCAGGACCCTCCGAAGCCGACACCTGACCGGAGAAACCGCTCTCCAATGCGGTCGTCAAGCCCTATCGCGTTCGCGACATCGTAGGCGTCGATATCATACTGCTTTGCAATATTCCCGATTTCGTTGATCAGACTCACTTTACTGGCGAGAAATGCATTACTCGCGTACTTGATCAACATCGCCGCTGCCGGCTCTGTCTCGACGACCGGCACGCCAGTCTCGATCAACGGTGCGTACACAGCTTCGAGACGCGTCGTTTCCCAGTCGGCTGTCGTCCCAAACACGAGCCGATCGGGGTCACGAAAATCTGATACCGCGCTTCCTTCACGGAGGAACTCTGGGTTCGTCGCGATCCCGATTTTGCCAGTGCTTGTGGTTTCAACCCCCTCGGTCAACGCCGGCAAAACCGTCTCGCTCAGCGCGTCGGGAGTGACAGTGCTCTTTATGACGACGAGATGGCCGGGGTCCGAGGTCGCTGTCTCGTCAGTCTGTCCTTCTGCAAGTGTCTCTCCAGCTACTTGGGCACTCGCGGCGAGCGTCTCCGCATCTATACTTCCGTCGTCGTTGGATGGGGTCGGAAGAGCAAGGAATGTAATATCAGTGTCTAACAACGCTTCGTAGTCGGTCGTGGCACGCAATCGGCTCTCGCTGTGTTTCGCGATGAGTTCATCAAGACCTGGCTCGTGTATCGGCGACTTCCCGTCGTTGATCGTGTCAACTACCGCTTGATCAATATCGATAGCGGTGACATCGTGATCAAACTCTGCCAGACAGGCGGCAAGTGTCGTTCCCACGTAGCCACTCCCAACGATGCTGACACGCATACTCGTATCAACCGAGACGGTCGTACTCAGTCTTTTCGTTGCCGTGTTGACTCCTGAATCATGATAGCTGCGGGGTTTTCTTTTCGCCCACGAGAGACCGGGTGATACATATCGAAATAGTGTGACTGACCCCGCTCTGGCGAACTCCACTACTGTCTTTACAGGCGGTTGAGGCGAATGCCACGGGGCTTGAGTGGATGAAGCCGACAGCTCCTGAAGCAGATAAGTAACTCGAAACACACGACACGACCAATTGTGACGGCATCAGTTGCCTCTGGGTTCAACTCCACAAACACGGACGGTCAGACGCTCTACCGTCGCCACCAAGGAGGTCGGGGAGCGACCGAATCCACGCCTGTGGAGACTGCACTCCCTGTGGATTCCCCGTGGAATGTATAAACCGCGTCGTGGAAACAGGAAGCCTCGGGGCTTGACCCCGAGGCACTTCAC
>JAQCMZ010000319.1 GCA_028274825.1 Haloferacaceae archaeon | reverse complement strand
GTCGAACTCCCGTCAAATAAGACTCCATCGCTCACACCATACCCAGACACCAAGTCCTCATTCCCTTCGTAACTATTACTATCGAACGTTGAAAGACTGGGTGGGAGATTAACTAATCGAACCTGCGTATCACCCATATTGTCACCACTCGCACGAACGATTATTTCCAACTCGTCAAGAGCAACGCTTTCTCCGGCTACGTGCGTAATCCGCACACGTTGGTTATCATAGCTATTAACACCAGGTTCAAACTCTCCCGTGGTCTCCGCGACATTCGGCGCAGGTTCATTAACAACTTCCCCCACACCAACAAAAGACACAGAGACCGTCGCAACTAAAATGACGACAATTGCGACCATAAGAATATTCGAGATGACAGGAGTGACAGCACGATCTTGTCCAGTCACTATTGTAACTTCCCGCTGCCGGCTGTTAAGCCTTGTAACTCGGCTGTTAAGTACATCCTCTATATTCAGCACGCCCGAACTGCCAGCGACCAGCCACGTCTCACGCGAACTCGTCCCTGAACGCCACAAGCGAGGGGGCGAGAGCCAGGCGTCGACGAGGCCGGGTTCAGCTCACTGCACCGACCCGCGGAGAGAGCCGCCCCCGGCGGGCCCAAGTGAAGCCTCGCATGGAGTCCACTTGGGCGCCGGACCGAAACGCCGGTTGTAGTCCCGGACCGAAACGCCGGAAGTAGCCCCGAACCGAACCGCCGGATGTAGCCCCGGACCGAAGCGCCGGTAGTAAACCGGATCGAAGCCGGTGGGAGCAAGTTCCGGCTCTGTTCAAACTCTTCACCCGGTGAGAGATTTCTGAGGCCGTGCTGAATACAGCACGCATATTCAGCACCTGGCGATGATCCATATGAGTGCCGAGGCCAACTTTCTATCCATACATCTGCGAGGGGAAGTGTTTCAGCCTTCCTCAACATAGCTGGTCTGTCGTTCAGATACCGACGCCGTACTGTTCATTTCGCTCAACGATCACGTATCCTTGGGCTTCAAGCGCTTCGTCCCGGTACCGGTTCGCGACGATTCGTTGCGGAATGCGGCGCAGGCCGAATCGTCGATCCGCCGTGTACTCGTACTTGACGACGGTCCCGTCGTCCAGCGTGTCGACGGTGACGACGTACGTCGACCACGACTGGCCGTCCGCCGTGAGTTCCAGTTCAATCCGACGGCCACCGTCCGGCGTGCGATCCGTCCGTGTGTCGACCGTCACCTCGACTGACCGCAAGCCGAACAGATACGAGAGCCGGTACGTGACCGTGTCTCCAGTAAGGATCTCGTCAGCAATACCCCATTGAAACACGAGGATCGGCGGTGTCGGCCCCGTGAACGAATCGACCACTGATTCGGCGTCCTCGTTGGTCCGAAGTCGGACGGTCCCACGTGATTCGATAATCGGAGCCCGTGCGACGACGATCAGCAGTCCCCCGACGACGACTGCGGGTACCAGCGACGTCGCGACGAACGTGCCGAGGAATCCAATTACGGCGAGTACGACGACCAGCGCACTCAGCGGTCGTTCAAGTCTGAGATACCGCTTCGCAATGGTGAGTGCTTTCCGTGGCCGGTCGACAGATCGTGTGGAGGGCATCAACAAACAATCAGTGTGGCGGTTAATTAGTGGTGTTGGAAGCTTCTTCGCTGGTTTGACGACCACGTCGATCCGTATGAATCTCCGGACACTGACGAGTCGCATTCGCGGATGCCGACGGGGACCGCTACGCCGGCTGGAATCGGTGTGAGACGTAGAGTAGAACGGCTCCGAACGTTGCAGTCACGACCGCCTCCGGAGTGACGACGGGCGGACAGGACTCCCCGGCCATGCAAACCCGTAGACTGCCGACCGCCTCGGTAACGGTTTCAGAGCTACCCTTGTGGGGTTGAAGTGCCGCGCCACTTGCCACGGCTGCCGTATCACTCAGTTTCAGAGCTACCCTTGTGGGGTTGAAGTGAGGGCCGCGTGAACGACCAGCTACTCACGCGCTGGTTTCAGAGCTACCCTTGTGGGGTTGAAGTGAGGGCCGCGTGAACGACCAGCTACTCACGCGCTGGTTTCAGAGCTACCCTTGTGAGGTTGAAGTGCCCGGGTGGCGAGGCCGGCGCGGCGCCGTCGTTCTGGTTTCAGAGCTACCCTTGTGGGGTTGAAGTGAATCTGGAGGTCGACATCCCCACTCGGCGGCGCCGGTTTCAGAGCTACCCTTGTGGGGTTGAAGCGAGGAGCTGAACGGCACGAGGATGACCGCGCCGGAGGGCGCGTTCCAGAGCTACCCTTGTGGGGTTGAAGCGCGAAGTCGTCGACGCGGGCGTATCCCCAGCGGACCGGTTTCAGAGCTACCCTTGCGGGGTTGAAGCCACACGTCCACGAACCGGTCGCTGTCGAGCGTAGTGTTTCAGAGCTACCCTTGTGGGATTGAAGCTTGTCGAGGCGGAGATTCAGGCGCGAGGTCTCTACCTGGTTTCAGAGCTACCCTTGTGGGATTGAAGCGTCGAGGAGCGCGCTGCGGTTGCCAGCGAGAGTCAGGTTTCGGAACTACCCTTGTGGGATTGAAGCAGAAGATCGCTGGGGAGGACAACGAAGTTGACGGCGTTTCAGAACTACTCTTGTGGAGATGGACTAGCGACAGGTGTGCAGTGACGAGCGCCCGTGACTGGTTGAGAATCCGCCGCTACGCTATAGCCATCGGTGATTTTGACATCAGCCCACCCCCACGGCTACGGTCTTAGGTAACCTGCTCTGCAAAATTTCTCGACATGCCCTGGATTCGCGTCTATTGAGTCGGAAAAGTAGGGAATAGCTTTCGAACTATGGTGTAGCATAGGAGCGTCGGCGGTTAAGATGCGTTAACCCAGAAACAGGACGTGCGCCGGACGGGCCATCACGCAGCGAAAGAAAACGGCAGTCGATAGAGGTATCATCTGTGGGTTCCGCCTGCCTGCTCAATGTTGCTTGACCCATAGTTTCGATTGTATGGTTTGACCGCGTAATCATTAATACGCGATCGAAGTTGGCGAGTCAGTCTTTGAAATGTCGACGACAGAGCCGACCCTGAAGGCCGATGCTGACGTTGCAGTCGAAACAAGGGGGCGACGAGTTAGACGGGCGACCAGGCGACTGCGGTTGTGGTGATTGGAATCAGGAGCCTGATCTTCCGTGTTGGTCCTGCTATTGGGATGACTTTGAGGAGCCTGCTGAGCAGTTAGATGAGTAAGGGCAACGCTCGTGGCTGAAGACGAGCCAGTCACAGCTGGGTCAGACGATGCTGCACGTCTCAGGCCCGGATTGAAGACTAGTCTATGTGGTTCAATGGCGGTTGTTACCCTGGTATGCGCGCGCTGAAGAGGCTGGACAGTTTCGGAGCGACCCATAGACCGGGCTTCGTGCCGAGTGACTCTGGTTCGGACCTGTTGTTCTTAATTGCATCAAATAGTCTTGAGCGGCTCTATTGAACTCCCAGACAGTGATAGGCCTCCGTGGACGTGCCGAATACGGGGCGCGAGTCGGTCACCGATTGGTTGTCACTTGACCCCCAATCGGAGCGAATTCATGCCTACTTGGAAGACCGGCATGGAAAAAATGAATGTAGGGTGTCAGACGTACGGCAATCCAGACGATCGTCATCAGCGTTGGTGGGGGCGCCTGTCGCCGCACCAGTCTCAAGTGCATGGACACGAAGAACGACGTTGACCCGTGACGAAATCGTCATCTGACCCCCAAGAGTCAATCACCGAGAGCAAAGCCTACCGCCAGATGTATCGCATCACGGCAGACACCGGCCGGTCGGTTGAGCAAAAAGTGCGTGACCTGCTTGAATTGGGATGCCAGTTCCTGGGTGTCTCTGCGGGATTCCTGACCGAAATCTCCGATGGAACACAGTATATAGTCCAAGCATACGGCGACCATCCGCGTCTCCAGTCGGGCGAATCCTGTCCGCTGGAAGAGAGCTACTGTCGAAAGACCCTCACGATAGAGCAGACTCATACCGTCCAGCACGCCCGAATTGAAGACTGGGAGGATGATGCTGCGTATGACGCGTTCGGTCTGGAATCCTATATCGGCGCGAAAGTCGCTCCTGGTGGCGGGGTATACGGGACGTTCTGTTTCGCCGATACGGTCCCCAGAGAAGTCCCGTTCAGTGAGGCTGAGGAGACGTTCATCGAATTGATGGCAGAGTGGGTGGGATACGAGCTGCTCACGGAACAGGCAATAGAACGTCGGGAGGAGCATCTTGACCGACTCGATAGGTTCGCGAGTACTGTCTCACACGACCTTCGCAACCCGCTTAATACGGCTCTGGGGTATCTGGAGTTGGCCGAAGAGACGGGCGACCCCGAGCACTTTGAATCCGCTCACGCGGCACTTGAGCGAATGGATGGGATTATTGACAAGTTGCTCTTGCTGGCTCGCGACCCGGAGCCAGTCGCGGAGACGGACCAGATTCATCTTGATGCGCTCGCGAGAGAGTGTTGGGAGTTCATCACGACCACCAGAGAAACACTCGACATCAAGACGGACGCCGTAATAATGGGGGATGAGACCCAGGTAGAGCAACTCCTTTCGAATCTCTTCAGTAATGCAGTCGAACACGGTGGCGGCAATGTGAGCGTCCAGGT
>JAQCMZ010000309.1 GCA_028274825.1 Haloferacaceae archaeon | reverse complement strand
CAGCGGTGGGGGTGTCCAAGGAAGTCGGGAAACGCCTCTCCCGGCGATTCCAGGGTGATGACGTTACTCTCAGCACCGAGGTTACTGTCACCGATACTACCAGCCAGAATATTCATGCCGATATTGGGCCCGACACTGAGGAGGCCGTCCTGTTGACGAGTCACGTCGACGCTCACGATATCGGAGAAGGGGCGGCTGATAACGGTGCGGGAACCGCACTCGTCGTGGACGTAGCCCGTGCACTCAGTCACCGAGCGACTGATCTTGATACCCGCGTTCACATTATCGTGTATGGAGCCGAAGAAGTGGGCCTCGTCGGGTCACACTACGATGCTGAAAAGCGTGACCGAGAAACAATCAAAGCGATCATCAACAATGACGGCGTGGTTCGGAATCGGACACTCGTCTGTCACGCTCACGGATTCGACGATCTCGCAGAGACGGCGACTACCGTTGGCGACCGCATGAACCATCCGATAATGGTGCCACCAGAATTGAATCCACACAGTGACCACTGGCCGTACGTGGCGTCTGGCGTCCCCGGATATCACGTCCGAACTGAAACCGGTGATGTTGGCCGTGGATGGGGTCACACCCACGCAGATACGTTCGATAAACTATCGGTGCGTGATCTCCGCGAACAAGCGATTCTGCTGACGGAATTGACCGTTGAACTCGCCAGCGACGAGCGGACAATCGAGCACCGAGACCCAGTCGCGATAGCCGACCAACTTGAACGCGAAAATCTGGCGGAAGGAATGCGAGTGATCGGTGACTGGCAGTACGACGATTCCTGACCGGGAGGCCAGATACTGTATGTGCTGTGACTAATACCGGACAGGGGTCCGGGATTCCACGCCTGCACCGACGCTGTGAGTGTGGGCCAATGCCGGTGACAGTGGTAGTGACAGTATGATTGTCGAATCAGCGAGCCACTGGGGTCATCTGCCCGTTGGTCAGGCGTGTCGATCCTCGATATCGTCAGCACCGACACCGAGAACTCCCGTCGGCACGATTCTCGGCGACGACTGAGGCGTGATTGCACCAATCAGAACGGCGGGCTGTAGTCTTCGTACTCGTCCATTTCTTCCATATCGTCGGTCTTCGAGGGCATCACTGCCGCGTCGGGGCCACCCGCACGGATCACGTCGACGGTCTCGATATCGTCTACGTGCTCGGGAAGGCGTCGCTCGATTGCCTTCATCGTCATCGGGGCGATCCCACAACCCGAACACGCGCCGCCAATCGCGATCGTCGCGCTTCCCGTGTCGTTGTCGACCTCTCGAATCTCGAAATTCCCGCCGTGTTGCTGAATCTGTGGTACGTTACTCGTGAGATAATTCCGAGCCTGTTGTTCGACTGCTTGAGTGTTCATTGCAGCCACATGTACGCCCGTTAGTATCATAAATCTGTGCGTTTAGGGAGTCCTAAAAACGGGCGCGAGGATGCCTGGAGACGGCATATTGGGGGTCTTATTATACTATATGTATCACTATCTCTCGCAGTGAACGGTGCTCAAGGAACTGGTCGGGCTTTGTCCTCACAGCCGAATCTCTCGACGTCAGTCGTGAGAGGAGCTCGGACTCGTTCGTGGGTTTCGACACCGAGGTTGGGGACACACCGAAGTGACAGACTGCTAGCGAAGGCTCACTCCTTCGGGAATGGGCGGAAGTCAAGCCTGGATAGACTGAATCCACCGCGGACTCGATTCACCGGAAGTCAGTGTCTGCACACGTCATCACTTGAGCAGGGAGTCTCGAGACGTGGCCTCGATGGGTCACGCAGAGCTCGTGAACGTCAGCGTCCACCCCCGATCATTGGCAGTTTCGACGGTCGCATTCGCGTCTGTCTCGACTACAGCCCGGAATTCGTACTCGGTTTCGCTGTTCAGCGACGAGACCGATTCGCTGAACGCACCCTTCGTGGAAAGTGTCTGTACGGAGGTTGGGTTCCAGCTAGCGGCTCCAGATTGCCGGTACTGAAAGTAAGCATCGGTGTCGCTACCCTCTGCCCAGGTCAATCGGCCGTTGAGAGTCGCGGATGTCGTGTCGATATCACTCGCCCACGAGGTCACCACGATCGGCGGTGTGTGTGAGCTGGATTCGTCGTCAGCGTTGCCGTAACACAGCGCGGTCGCTGCGTCCAGCAACCCGTGGCCCGTCTCGTCGTCGCCGAGGCTAATGTCTTCGGCGGTCTTGTCGAGTTGCTGGCGCGTGGCGACGTTGCTGAAGCCGTCATTCAGCAACTGTCCGCTGGCTCCAGAGACGTGCGGACAAGCCATCGACGTGCCGCTCAGGGTCTCATAACTGCCTTCGTCGTACGTCGAATAGACGTCTTTGCCCGGTGCTGCGAGTTCGACTTCGGGGCCCGTCGAGGAGAAGTCGGCGAGTGCGTCGGTTTTTGTCGTTGCACTGACTGCGACGACCGTCGAGTAAGCAGCCGGATAGCCCACACAGTCGGTGCACGGCCCCCTGTTGCCAGCGGCAGCCACCAGGAACACGCCTTTCTCGTAGGCGTATTGACACGCATCCTGAACGGTTTGAGAGTCACTACCGCCGAGACTCAGACTGGCCACGTCCCAGTCTTGATCGGCGACGTACTCGATCCCGGAAGCGATATCCGAATAGAATCCGCCTCCGGTACTGTCGAGAACCTTGACTGCGTGCAGTGTCGCGTCTGCCGAGACACCGACGACGCCGGTCCCGTTGCTCAACGCGGCAGCAATACCGCTGCAATGGGTTCCGTGCCCATGGTCGTCAGCCCACGGTTCGCCGTCAGAGTCTTGACCTCCTTCCTCGTTCTCGACGAATGCCGTGCCGCTGCCGACGTTCCCTCCGTTGGATTCCCGTTTGAGGTCGGGATGGTCAGGGTCGATACCGGTATCGATAATTGCGATATCAGC
>JAQCMZ010000156.1 GCA_028274825.1 Haloferacaceae archaeon | reverse complement strand
TGGGGCTTCCTGTCTCTGTGTCGGAATGTATCCCCGACACAGAACCAGGGATTCCAGACTCCGCAGGCGAGTTCCCTTCACGGGTGGTTCGGAGTGTCCCACTCCTCCCAGATGGACACTCAGCCACAATCGACGGTGCACGCTTCTTGTCGCGCTTGAACATCGTCGAAACTGTGGTGAGCATCCTACTCCCATGTTTGGCTGCAGGGGTAGTAGGCGTGGCGGAGAGCGTGCAAGTAACTCGTGCGGGCGCTGTATCCCCTCCCTACTCACGGCCGCTCGCTGAGGAAGGGGGGTTAGCGCCCTCAATTCAGCTAAAACGGGGTACCGAGCGTGTCTCGAGAGATCCACGGATCTTCACAGGATGTCGAATTGGTAAGCCAAATTCACTCGGACTCGCTGAGGCTCACTGAGGAGTCGGAGCCGTTCTGGCGACTGATCAGGTCGGGAGGACAGTGATACGCTGATTCCGGTCGATCGCTTCTTCAAGTTCCTCTGCGATGGCTGATCCGCGCGAAACCTGGATATCGCCGCCACGGCCGACCGTCGCAGTGAACAGATACTCACTATCGGCCCTGACTTCGACAGTTTCACCGACGTGTTCGTCCATCCGAACGACGACGTGTCGAGAAGTGATTTCGGGGTTGACTTGCACGCCTTGGCTCCCGCCGACTTGGCCGCCGTCTTCAGACATCGGCGTCGGGGCACTCGGGACTCCTCCATCGTCTTCTGACCGGTCGTCGTGAGTTCGGACATCGATGCTGATTCCGAGACGGTCTTCAATATCAGAGATCCGGCCGCCACCTTTGCCGATCACGTACGAGATATCGTCTTCCTCAACGTAGACGACTGCTTCTTCATCGGTTTTCAGTTCGACATCAACGTGACCGCGCGCGACAGAGCGGATCTCACGTTCGATCTCTTGACGGGCGATCCGAGAAACACCTGTTTCGCTCTCGCTTTGGCCGTCCTCGCCGAGCGGAACAGTGACGACCTGGCGGTTGAACGTGTAGATTTCGAACTCGGGGCGACCCGTTTCGAAGTTCGTCACCTGAATGACTGGTCGTGCGAGGTCTTCGGCAGCTAGTCCTTCTGGTACTTTCACTTCCGTGGAGACATCATAGAGCGTCTCGACTTCGCCGGCTTCGATGTAGACGACAGTATCGACAATCTGGGGGATCATCCCTAGTTCCACGCGACCGACCAGCCGCTGAAGTGCGTCGATTCCTCGCGTTGCGTGGACGACTCCCACCATTCCGACCCCGGCCAATCGCATGTCAGCAAACACCTCGAAATCGCCCGTCTTGCGCACCTCGTCGTAGATGGTGTAATCGGGGCGGACCAACAGCAGCGAGTCTGCCGTTTTCTCCATCTGTCCGCCCAGGGCACCGTACTGGGTGATGTCAGGACCCACCTGGAGATCTCGGGGTTTCTCCATCGTTTTCACCGAGTAATCGCTATCGGCGAGGTATTCTGCGACCGACTGTGCAAACGTCGACTTTCCGGCGCCGGGTGATCCCGAGATGAGGATTCCTCGCTGCCCGCCCGAGAGGCGACTTCTGAGTTCGTCAGCGTGCGTGTAGTCGTCCAACACGGTCCTGGCAATCGGTCGGACAGCCGTGATCTCGATTCCGTCGGCGAACGGCGGCCGCGCCACCGCGATCCTGAAGTTGCGGTATTGAACGATATTCATTCCAGGTTCCGAAAGTTCGACGAAGCCGTCCGAACTCTGGCGGGCAAGATTGATAATCGACGTCGCCCACTCGTCCATTTTGTTCTCATCGGTTACCTGCTCGTCGATGACCGTGTAGCTGAGTTCGCCAATCGTCCCGCGCTTGGCCTTCGGTTTAGTATCCGTCTTCAGGTGGACGGACATGGTATCGTCATTGAAAAACTGCTCGATAACCAGCCCTTCTTCGACATCACGAATCTTGGGCTCGATATACTCGACGGTGACGCCTTTTGCTTTCGCCACCTCTGACTGCACCACATCACTCGTCAGCAGTGTTGCACCGTGATTTTCGGCGACATCGCGGATAATCGCGTCAATCTGTCCTTCTTCGGCGTTCCACTCGGCATCCTGTTCACGGGGGCCAACGTACTCTAGTTGGACGGTCCCAGTATCGCTCAATTCAGCCAGTTCTTGGAGTTCTGAGAGCCCGTCCCACCCAGAGTCGTGTCCGTTATTAGCTTGTGCCTCAAGTTCGCCGATAACGGCCTCCGGTACCAGTACGGTCGGCTCGCTGTGGGTACCATCGTTGACCTGCTCGGATACACGGCCATCAATAACCGCGCTCGTATCCGGCACGATATTCATATACACAGTACGGCCGGGAGCGGTATAAGCGTGTTTGACCGTCGCCTACAGTGCCAGTCAGAGCAACAGTTTCTCTACAGTAGCAGCTGAACGGTTCCCGGCTAATTTTTCTGTCTTCCCTTCTCGGTTCATTCATGGGCGAACTCACAGAACTCGTCCGTCGGCTCGTCTCGACACCGAGCCATCGCGACGAGACTGATGTCGGCGATATCATCGAAGCGTGGTTGCGAGAAGACCCCGGCGTGACGGTCGCCCGGGACGAGACGGGAAACGTTTTTGCTCAGACCGAGTCGGAGACCGACTCGGAAACCCCGACATTTGCGCTAGTGGGTCACCACGATGTGGTTCCACCGGCTGACTCCCAGGTGGTCGGCACGGTCGACGACCCCGACAGGTGCGTCGTCGATGAGCGTGATGGGCGGGTGTATGGCCGGGGCACAGCCGATATGAAAGGTGCACTTGCCGCCTGTATGATTGCATTTCGCGACGCGGACCCCGACTGTAGGCTGCTGTTCGCCTCGTTCACTGGCGAAGAGGTGGGCGGGGAGGGAGCTCGGGCAGCGATTGCTCGCGGGTTTGCTCCTGAGTACGCGCTCGTTGCCGAGGGGTCGACGAACTATTCGGCTGCCGGTGTGACTGATATTGTTGTCGCGCACAAGGGTCGCCGGGCCAGCACGCTCATCGCCGAGGGACAGACAGCACACGCCTCGAACCCGGAGACTGGCACGAACGCAATCTACCGCGCCAGCGACGCGGTCGATATCGTCCGGAATCTCCAGACACCAACGACGATGGTACGGGGGACCCGGCTGTCCGGAACTGTCGCAGTCACCGAGATCAGTGGCGGCGAGGCGTGGAACGTAGTCCCTGACCGCTGTGTGATCACGGTCGACGAACGGACAGTCCCGGGTGACCGTGCAGCGGTCGGCGATGCGGCGATGATCGATGGTGTTGTCCACACTGTCGATCAGGATTTGCCTCCGATGGCTTGCAGCGACGGACACTTCGCCAATGCCGCTCTCACCGTCGCGAGCGATGTACAGGCCGGCCAGCCAGCCCATGTCACGAAGCCACATGCGACCGACGCCGGCTGGCTAGCAGATGCTGGAACGGCGACGATCGTCTGCGGCCCGGCCGAACCAGGAGAGGCACACACCGATACGGAAAGTGTCTCTGTTGATGTGTTACACCGCTGTGAACGGCTGTATCGGAGACTCGCTGAGCGGGTCTCAGCCACCCACCGTTGACGAGCGGTATCAGTTTAGATATTCTTAAATCACTCAACTGACGGTAGCGGCAGGGAAACTCCGTCGTGAGAATCGTGTCGACGGACTGTTGTGGTTACCCACGATAGAAAATCATCACGCTGCAGATCGAATCAGGACTGCGATTCCCACGTGACTGCTAGCAAGAGTCGTCTCAAGATCAAGACTCCTCTCCAGATATTCAACCCCGTCGTGGCGGATTTTCCCGCCTTGTTTATACGCTTTTAGCGGCAGTAAACGTGTATGGAAACGGAGACGGCTGTCGGTCCGGACGCATACGACGAACTGCTCGACCGATACGAACGCTACACCTCAGTCCAGTCAGCGGGCGGTGTCTTGTCGTGGGACCAGCAGGTGACGATGCCCGAGGGAGGGACGCCTGCCCGGACGAAACAGCAGTCAGTGCTCTCCTCGATGGGCCATGAACTGATTACTGACGACCGGATTGGGGAACTTCTCACCGAACTCACCGAGAGAGAACTCGCTGACGAGCGCGCGGCCGTCGTTCGAGAAATCCGGCGGACTCACGAGCGGGCCGCGAGCGTCCCGCAAGATCTCGTTGAAGATATCTCTGAGACCGCGAGTGAAGCACTCACCGCCTGGGAAGAAGCAAAACGGGCCGACGATTTCGACCAATTCGCCCCGTATCTGGAGACACATGTCGAACTGAAACGAGAGTACGCTGCTGAAATCGATCCTGACCGGGATCCGTACGCGGTTCTGATGGAGGAATACGAGCCGTGTCTATCGCTACACCGAGTCGAGTCGATTCTTGAATCCGTTCGAGAACGGCTAGTCCCGCTAATCGAGGAGATCCGTCAAAGCGACACGACGCTGGCAGTCGACAGTTTTGACGGAGAATTTCCCGTCGATGATCAAGAACAACTCGCTCGTGAGACGCTGGATATTCTGGGATTCGACTGGGACCGCGGCCGCCTGGACACTTCAACACATCCGTTCACCTCCGGGAATCAATTTGATACTCGGATCACCACCCGGTTCGACGAAACCGACCCGCTCGGGGCGCTAGGGTCGACTATCCATGAGTTCGGCCACGCACAATACTGTCTTGGACTCCCTCAAGCGGAGTGGGGCACACCACTCGGCGAGTCACGGGACCTCTCAGTCCACGAGTCGCAATCACGACTGTGGGAAAACCACGTCGGCCGGTCACGGTCGTTCTGGGAGATGTTCCTCCCGAAGATGAAAGAGCAATTCCCTGGTGTTGAAGACGTCTCTGTCACAGACGCATATCAGGCGGCTAACCAGGTGTACGAGGATAACCTCATTCGTGTGGAAGCTGATGAACTCACGTATCATCTTCACGTTCTCGTGCGATTCGAAATCGAGCGAGACCTCGTGAACGGCAAACTGGAAGCCGAAAACGTCCCGAAGGTCTGGAATGACAAGTGCGAACAGTACCTCGGAATCCGACCCGAAACCGACGCCAAAGGCTGTCTGCAGGATATTCACTGGAGTCACGGTAATTTCGGGTACTTCCCGACATACACGCTCGGCTCAGTAATGGCTGCACAGTTGTATGCTGCCGCCGACCGTGATATCGAGAATCTCTCGAGTCGACTCACGGACGGCGATTTCAACCCGTTACACGAGTGGCTCTCCACGAATGTACACCAGTATGGCGCCCGTTTCGAAACGAACGATCTCGTGAAGGAGGCCACCGGCGAGGAATTCACCGCCGACCGCTTTCTGGAGTACGTCGAGAATAAGTACAGCAAACTGTACGACCTCTGAGAGGGGTCATCCCGTGGCTCGCCCAGTGTGAGTATCACTCGACAGTGAGGAGATTTCGCCACTCAGGGTGAGACAGAGATCAGGCCGAGATGCCGATGATTGTAGTCTCAGATGTGACGGGAGTTCGAACGGTCAAGCGATAGTTTCCGTGACAGAGGGATAGCGGGAGCCCACCCGCTCACTACTCCAGAGAAATTTCCGCGGAACTCGATGGCTAACAGCGAAAATTCACATGACAGTAGAGGAATGAGACAGCAAATCGGAGTGAGTCCCCGATTACGTCTCTGGGTCGCCACGGGGTGGGAGGAAATCAACGACTGCACTCATCTCAGACAGACCATCGCCGTCTGTGGCTGTCGCTTATCTGGGAACTTGGAGCTACTGTGTTTCCCGCGTTGAACGGACAAGCACGGCTTTTTGTCTCCCGGTGAGTAATTTGGCGTATCATGAGCTTTGAGTCCGGATCGCGGCTGTCACTCGGCTGCCCGTCCTGCTCGGCAGGCGAAACCGTCCACGAGGTGTTGAGTCCCGGCGGGCAGTCAACCGTCCGGTGTACAGCGTGCGGTCACGTACACAAAGAGCAGATCCGGGAAGAGCAGGAAATCGAGCGGAAAGTAATCGTCTCGCAGGGCAGTGAGTCGTTTACAACTCGTGTTGGCTTCGACCCCGACGAACGACTGACTACTGGTGAAGAGTTCATCGTCGATTCTCCGGAGGCGTTGTTGCAAGCACGAGTGACCGGGTTAGAGCTCGGAGGCGAGAAACGCGCAGACGAGGCAGCAGTTGACGAGATTGACACTGTCTGGTCGAGGGCGGTCGACAATGTCGAAGTGGCTGTGACACTCCACCCGAACGACGGAGACCGTGACATCACCAGGTCGTTCAGCGTCACAGTCCCTGGTGATTTCGAATTCGTTATCGGCGAGACTGAATCGTTCGGAGACGAAGAGTTCGATGTCGAGGGGCTTCAAATCCGAGAGAACGCTCCAGAATACCGCTTCGAAAAGCTCGATCATAGAGGCGACAGTGCGTTTGCGAAAGACCTCAAACGTCTGTACGCTCGCGATCAGTCTTCGACCGCCTGGTCAGCCTGGTGATACTTACGCCAGGTGTTCTCGGGGATTTGATTCGGTATGCGACGATACAGAGACTACGGCGTGGCTGCCGGCTCATACTGGTAGACATATGTTCACGGCCCACGGAGTCCCCGCTAGCGGTTCGAGAGGCGAGTCTCGGCCACAGCAGCTACCCGCTATTCATCGGGGTTCCACCGACAGTGTCAGACTGCTCCGAGCCGGGTCTGTACGCCGCGCTATCCGAGCTGATCGGTCTGTTCTCACGGAGTGAGCGGGTTCAACCGTGAGCGAGAAGCCCGGATAACCCAGTGCTATGTGAGATAACCCTGATAGAACGATCTCACCTCAGTGAAGCCGCATAGAGTGCAAACAATCCTGTGCGGGCGCTGTCTCCCCGCTCGACCCGTTCACCTCGTTCTGCTCTGGTGGTTCCTCGCGGGGGCTGTGCACCCCCACTGTCGATCACAGGTCAATAGCTTTTGAGTAGCCCCGGCAATGAGCTTCCGGCATGGACCTTGCCGCGAGGCGCGCTAAGATGGTCGAGCGGTTACAGCAGCGCGGAGCGTTCGAGGACACACGGACTGCTGCAGCGCTGCGGTCAGTGCCCCGTCACGAGTTTGTCCCAGACAGTAAGCAACACCTCGCGTACCGGGAGACACCGCTCCGGATTGGTCAGGGACAGACGATCAGTGCCCCATATATCGTCGCTCGAATGGTTGATCTATTGCAGATACAACAGGGCGATGAAGTTCTGGAGATTGGGACAGGGTGCGGCTATCACGCTGCGGTCATCGCAGAGGTCGTGGGTGCCACACTCGACAATCACACTGGCGGTCCGGTTGATACTGATACAGCAGCGAAACCACGGTCACATCCGGATATGCAGCGGTCACAGCCAGACGCCGGCATAGCTGAGAGGACTGGTGTGCAAAGCGGGGCGGTCTATAGCGTCGAGTATCACGACACGTTGGCCAAACAAGCACAGCGGCGACTCACTCGGCTTGGATACGATATTCAGATACGGAGAGGAGACGGTCGTGACGGCTGGCCCGAACAGGCCCCATACGATCATGCGTATCTGACGTGTGCGGTTCCCGAGATTCCGGACCCTGTGATCTCACAGGTTCGTCTCCACGGGTACGTACTCGCTCCAGTTGGAGGACGGACACAAACGCTCGTCCGGATGAGAGTCACTGACAGCGACACTAAACGGGAAACCTTCGAGAACGTCCGGTTTGTCCCCGTACAGAAGTGACTGACCAGGAGGACTCGAACGCGGAATTGGCGTCGAGCGCACGGTTGAAGTCTGTCGAGCGCATATGAAAGTCATGGATAACGCGGCGCTCCGAGACGATATGGTCGATGGACTGGAGTACAGTCTCGGCCGACCTCTTGAGGAGCGTACGCTGGACGCGATGCGGTCGGTCCCCCGACACGAGTTCGTCTCAGCCGGGCCGTATCAAAATCGGACTGGAGAGGAAGCAGGGAGTCGAGTCCTCCCACCAGCAACAGTGGCGCGGCTTCTGTCTGCGTTGAAACCGAATCCGGGTGATGAGATACTCGTGGTCGGTGCAGGCGTCGGGTACACGGTCGGGACACTCGCGGAGATTGCCGGGGGTCGACACGTTCATGCCGTCGATATCGACCGTGAACTGGTTTATATGGCGCGATCAAATCTCGATGACGCAGGCTATGGAGCGGCGTTTGTCGACTGTCGTGACGGCGCTCGAGGTGTCTCTGAGTATGCACCCTATGACCGGATTCTGATGGAAGCATCCGCCGTCGAACCCCCTCGGGCGCTGCTCGATCAGTTGGCCCCGGACGGCCGACTGGTGATGCCACGTGGACCCGGCTCACAGAGTCTCGTTTCAATCGCCGCCGATATTGACGCCTCTCTCGATGCAGACGGCGACAGTGCAAAAATAGAAGAGCCGACTCGGAGACCACAACACGGTAACGAACCCACGCCAGGGGCCGACCGACCGGCTGAACGCGAGTCGTATTGCGAACTCGATACTCACGGACCTGTCCAGTTTCGGCCGCTGCTGATCGACGGCGAACACGGAAAGGGCCCAGCCAGAAACCGAACTGTCCGGGAAGACGCCGAACGTGAACAACAGGGCCACTCTGCAGACGCAGGCTGGGAGCACAATTGGATCGACTGGGACGATCATACGTGAATCGGCATTCCCAATAGCGCGGACGTTCGGGCCTCTTGATTGCCGGCTAGGTCAGGAGACAACAAAAAGACAGATCACACGTGGGTCTGTGATTTGCTTCCGCGAGCACAATCAGTTATTCCTGTGGATAGGCCATGTCTGACAGCCTCTTTGGCGTGAGCGGTTACGGAGTGTGCCTGCCAGAAACCAGCGATTTCTGGAAACAGAGGAATCCCGAGCGGTAGGAGTCTCAGGTGAAATAGTCCCACCGAACGACCCGTTAGATCGACTCTGGCGGGCTGTTCGTGGTCTGTGGCGGGTGGATCACGACTACTAGCAGTGTCACGCCGCCAGGGCTTCGCTTCTCAACCGTGTCTGGCATCTACAGCGGTTCGAGGCGAGTGTGAGGGGTCTGACGGAAATCGAAGAAGAGTGATGACGAGAATCGGCGATTCTCGAAGGATGCCCCCGAGGTGAAGCCGACCAGTAGGTTCAGGAAACAATAATTCGTAGTCACGGTGCAGTCAGAGAAACTCCACAGACAGAGTACAGAGCTTCATCTCCCGCTGGCTGAGACACTGTGGAAACGTGGCCCCTCTCACATCTTGGGCGTGCGACGGGGGTTTCAACGGGTCGTGGTGGAGCGACCGACTCCCACGGACACACTCAGTGTGTTCAGGTGTTCCTTCCGGCCGACTCCTTCCCGAGAAGGTCGGGAGAAACTACATTCGCCTGCGGGTGCTGTGCAGACCCCAAACGGTGAAGCCTCGGGGCTTGACCCCGAGGGACTTCACACGTAACCATTTGCAGGAATATGTTCTCAATAAATTAGATCGTGATTTTCGACCTCTGCAACCGATTTTGACGGCAATAGCAGATAATTATACCTCGGAATATGTAACCTATTTCGGTTAATCACTTAGCGGAAGATATGATAACTATCACTTCGACGGTGTTTCCATGCCGATACAACGGCGACAGTTCATCACGGCAATCGGTGCTGGAGCACTTGCAAGTACTGCTGGATGTGCTGCCCAATTCGGGGGGAGTATGACCAGCCGGAAGTGGCCGGGGAAACCCTAACACTCACGACGACGACGAGTACCTACGACACGGGTCTACTCGACGCAATCCATCCTGAGTTCGAAGAGATGTATGGCGTGTCGGTCGACGCCGTCGCCCAAGGGACCGGTGCAGCACTTGAATCTGCCCGCAACGGCGATTCAGACGTGGTGATGGTACACGCACGCGGTCTCGAGGATGAGTTTATGCGTAACGGGTATGGAATCAACCGTCGTGACATTCTGTTCAACGACTTCGTCATCGTTGGACCAGAAGACGATCCGGCAGGAATCCAGGGAATGAGTTCAGCGACCGAAGCACTCACCACTATCGCCGACGCAGAGGCACCGTTCGTCTCGCGTGGAGACAACTCCGGAACTCACACCAAAGAACTCAATCTCTGGGAAGCTGCCGGAACCGAGCCAGGTGGCGACTGGTATCAGGAGACCGGCTCCGGGATGGGCGAGGCCCTAAACATCGCCAACCAGCAGGGTGCCTACACACTCTCCGACCGCGGAACGTTCATTTCCCAGCGCTCGGAAATCGATCTCGTCATCCTCGTACAAGGGCCGATCGAAGATGGCCCCGAAATTCTCGCCAATCCCTCCGGGATTATGGCGGTTAATCCCGGGGTTCACGACAACTCTAATTACGACCTTTCGATGGCTTATATCGGGTGGATCACCAGTCCCGGGGCCCAGGATGCCATCTCAAACTATCAAATGAATGGGGAACAGCTGTTCTTCCCCGAAGCTGTCTCCGAGGATCCCAATTTCCAGCAGTATGTCCCTGAAGGCTGGAGTAGCAACTCAACCGATACGTAGGCGTGCCAGTTGAATTAGCCCCACAGCTGCTGCCGGCACTCACCGACCTTCCGTTCCGGGAAGGCTACGTCTCCAGTATCATCTACGTCTCGCTGTACGTGAGCGTCATCGCAGTCACGCTGAGCACGGTGTTCAGTATCCCGGTTGCTATTGTGATGGGATTCACTGATTTCCCTGGCAAGCAGTTCGTGAAGTCTGTCATCAACACGGGAATGGGCTTTCCAAGCGTGGTCGTCGGGCTGCTGGTGCTGTTCACCGTCTCCAATCAGGGTCCACTCGGACCACTAGACCTCGTATTTACCAAGGAAGCGATGATTATGTCGCAGTTCGTGCTTGCAACACCTCCGATCACGGCGATCAGCCTCGCGGCTGTTACTGGCGTTCGCGAGAACGTTCGCGACGCTGCTCACGTCCTCGGTGGGACGCGTCTCGACGTGGCGTTGGTTGTCCTCAAAGAAGCCCGATACGGAATCGTAACGGCGATTCTAGCAGGATTCGGTCGCGCCATCAGCGAGGTCGGGTCCGTTCTCATCGTCGGGGGCAACATCACGAGTGCTGAGGGTATCTCGAAGACGCGAACGTTGACCACCGCAATCCAGCTCGAAGCTCGGCAAGGACAATACGAGACCGCAATGGTTCTGGGGGCCGTCCTTGTCGTGCTCGTGTTGACGGTTACTGCGATCGTTGTCCGGTTCGGTGACCGGGGAGTGCAACGCTAATGCTTTGCGCAGCTGCTGTTTCTCAGTCATATGGGAATGACGAGGTGTTTCGAGACCTCTCTATTGACATCAACGCTGGTGAGGTCGTCGCAGTTATTGGCCCGTCTGGTGTCGGAAAGACGACGCTCCTCCGGATGCTTGCGCTTTCGCTCGAACCCGACGACGGGAGCGTCACGTTTGACGGGACCGATGTGTGGGACATGGATGAATCTGAGCGGCTGTCGTTGCGGCGACGTATCGGGATGGTCTTCCAGGAGGCAAGCCTGTTCGATGCCTCAGTCGCTCGTAACGTCGAATACGGACTGCGCATCCGCAGGTCGTGGTCCGACCGGCTCCAGAGCGAACTCCGCTCGATTGTGCGTTCGAACGGAACTGCCGACGCCGTTCGCGAGTCGCTTGACATCGTCGGCCTGACAGAGAAAATGAGTCAACACGCCGAGTCGCTCTCTGGAGGTGAAGCGCAGCGTGTCTCATTCGCCCGTGCACTGGCATACAACCCCGATATTCTGCTGCTGGATGAACCTACCTCGGAGTTAGATCCGCGGAACACAGCCGTTATCGAGGATGCAATTTCCGAGGCTCGAAATCGGGGAATTGGGGTCGTCGTCGCGACTCACGATATGCACCAAGCCGAACGAGTAGCGGATCGGGTTGCGGTATTGCTTGATGAGAGTATCACAGAAATCGGCCTACAGAGGTGATCTTCGAGAACCCGTCAGACGACCGCACCCGGAAATTTATTTCGGGAGAATTGGTATACTGAGCAAGTGAGATCGTTCCTCCCTCAACCAACTTACCTAATCCACCGATGACTCTCAGGAAGAGCTTCGATCCTCACCTTGCAATCGACGACATAACTGTCACAGATCGTGATATCGACATGCTTCGTGCGATCGACCGATACGGGTCGATGCACAAGGCGGCGGCCGAACTGGGGCGGTCGTATCCGCATCTTCAGCGGCGCGTCGTCGAACTTGAGGACGCTATTGGACAGCTAACACGGCGTGTTCGAGGTGGCAAGGGTGGGGGAGGCACGGAACTGACATCCGACGCGCTTGATCTCATCCAGAAGTTCGAGCGGTTGCGTGTCGAACTTTCTGGCGTTACGAACGTTCCCGACGCGGTGATTTCGGGAACCGTTACGGATCAAAATGGAGGACTAGCGACCGTTCGAACAGCTGCCGGTGATATCACCGCCCGTGTCCCGAAGACGGCAAAGGACGTCGAAATTGCCGTACGAGCAGACGCAGTTGTGCTGATGAATCCCCAATCACCCTCGCACGACCAGACGAGCCTCCGAAATCAAATTCCAGGGGTCGTCAGTGAACTCGTGATCGATGATGCAATAGCTACCGTGACGGTCGAGATCGCGAATGGCGTGACGATCAAATCGATCATCACTGAGGAAAGTGTAACCAGACTCGACATTGAAGAGGGGACTGACGTGATTGCTGCGTTCAAATCAACAGCAGCAAGAGCTGTAGCAGCTGATTCGAAGTGAGCGCGTCAGAGATAGAATAGTTTCCAGACGGGAGTACAGGTACGTGTCTCACAGGACATCCGGCCCGGGACGTGGCTAGGATTTTCGTTTGAGGACGAGATATCCGACGGCGCCCGCCACGAACGCGATGCCGACATTTGTCACGACAGTGACGACACCGATACCGATCGTTAGTGGCAGATGGTCCGTATCGAGGCCTGCTCGCCCGAGTTCGATGGCAATCAGCGCCAGGACGACACCGAGCATCGGCAGAGGAAACGCGGCGACGATACCGACCGCCAGGACGGCAGCGCCCGCGTAGATTGCGCCGAGAATCAAGTTCGCCCCGGCAGTGCGAGCGCCGAACGCGTACTTGCCGGCGACTCCCCCGCTCCCGTGGCACATCGGCATTACCCCGAGTGGAATGGCGAGGAGATTCATTACACCCATGCTCGTCGCAAGCTCGTCGGCACTCACGTCTGCCCCGTAATAATCTGAGAGTAACAATGACGTAGCGACAGCAGCATTTCCAACGGTCATCGCAAGTTGCGCCACCGTCCCTTCGAGTACCGCCACAGACACCGCCGACGGACTCGGAACACCGACTGTCACTGCGGGCAGTTGCGGTGCTGGAAGCCCGACCTGGGTTACTGTGTAGCCGACGCCGACACGGAGTACGACGAACTCGCCTTCCGGTATCCGGCGACGATCACGACCGCTGCGACGCCCACCGACAGGAGCGCAAGCCAGATGCCGTCGAGGCTCAACTGGACTCCTGTTTCGAAGAGAATCAGCCCCACGCCGAGTTGGACGCCGCGAATCACCGGCTGGCCAACGTACTGCTTGATGCGGCCCAGCGTGTCGGTCCCACCGACGACGAGTAACACAACGCCAGCGAGGAGACCTGCAATGGCGAGTTCGCTCGCTGTGAGTGTGCCCGCAATTACGAGTGCGGCGAGTGCCTTCATCGGCTCGACGGATACCGGGAGCCCGTAGTAGAGGCCCAAGACGATTTGGAACACGCCGAAGCCGAGCAGGAGATGCGCCAAGGTGAGTTCCGTGAGGGCAGCGACGGCGATGACCACAGGGAACACCGTAATCAAATCACCTATCGCGCCGATGGCTTCACCGAGGTTGAATTTGAGCGCGTTTCTGCGCCAATACTCGTCGAAGAACGCCACAATACGGAGTTTGTCTCTACGAGTATTAGCTTATTCAGTAACCATATATAGTTATCTCACGGATTCTAGTAATCGATAGTAGGTTCGCCGACGTGGGTACTGTCGCTTGCCGATGTTGAAAGAAGGACTGCTACGGTGTTCGGATATGATTGTTCTGGGGACTGCACCCCGTCACGGGTTTCGGCATCAGTCCTTGTTGACCATCACTTCGCTGGCCTTGATGACGGCTTGAACCTCGTCACCTTCGGCAAGTTTGAGGCGGTCAGCGGAGCCGCGGGTGATCGTCGATGTAATCGTCTGTCCGTCCGGGAGTTCAATGACGACCTCGGCCATAATTTCGTCAGTTGTCACCGATTGTACTGTGCCAGTGAGTCTGTTTCGAGCACTCAGTGCCATACTCCTTCTAGGGCGTGGTTGGTGATAACCCCGTAGGAGTGGAACAGATAGGAACAGTCAGCTGGAAAAT